>NZ_SZWV01000016.1:53365-55564 GCF_005280945.1 Citrobacter sp. wls718 | reverse complement strand
GCGCAGCGCCTGCGGCAGGATAATGCGCAGCGTGCGTCGCCAGGCTGGTAAACCCAGCGCTGCCGCGGCCTCATACTGACCGTGATCGACACCGAGAAATCCGCCACGAATGATTTCGGCGGTATAAGCGCTTTGCACCAGCGTCAAACCCACTACCGCGGTAGAAAACTGACCCAGCACATTGATAGTGGCGAAGCTGCCCCACTGAACGCTGGTGAACGGAATGCCAATCGCCAGCGTGTCGTACAGATACGAGAAGTTGTATAAGATTATCAGCACCACAATCAGCGGCAGCGAGCGAAACAGCCAGATGTATCCCCAGGCCAGGCTATTCAACAGCCACGATGATGAAAGGCGGGCCAGTGCCAGCAATCCACCGAACACCACGCTCAACAGTGTGCCGATAAGGGTCAGCAGCAGCGTTTGCCCCAGACCGGACAAAATCACCGGGTCGAAGAACCAGCGGGCAAACACGCCCCACTCCCAACGCGGATTAAACGCCACCGACTGGATAATCACCGCCAGCACAAACAGCGCGACTATCGCACCTGCCGTGCGCATCGGATAGCGTGCCGGGACGACTTTGATGGTTTCCGTCGTTTTCATTTTTTCTCCTCAGGCAATTTTTGCCTGACCTGCGATGGTCAACAGTTTGGTAAAGCGCAGCCGACCGTCAAACGGCGGCAGGCTGTACTCTTCCGGGTTACGTGCAATATCAAATTGTGGATCGTACCCCTGACGCAAATAGAGCTGAACGGCCTCCGGTTGGCGAAACCCTGTCGTCAGGTAGATACGGCTGTAGCCCGCCAGTAGCGCCCGTCGTTCCAGTTCCTGTACCACGTGCGCCGCCAGCCCCTGCTTACGCAGGGTGCTTTGGGTCCAGATGCGTTTAATCTCAGCCGTGTCTTTGTCGTAAGGTTTGTAGGCCCCGGTGGCGATAATCTCGCCGTCGCGCTCCAGCACCACAAAGATCCCCTGCGGCGCCAGATACCATTCAGTCAATTCAACTTCAGCATCACGGGAAAAATAATCGCCATAGCGCGCGGCATATTCAGCAAACAGACCGTTCAGAATCGGCTGCAGTTCTGCCGCCTCCGGCGAGACCACGCGGAATTGATCGCTCACGTTACCTCCTTAGTCGCCTAAACCGGCCGGGTTGATTTCAGATTGTGGAATGCGTTCCACCCCCTCTCCCCAGCGATTCAAGACTTTGTCGTAGTCACCGTTGGCGATCACACCGTTAAGCGCGGTTTGCACCGGCTGTACCAATCCGCTGTCTTTTTTCAGCGTTACGGCGATATGCGCGGCCTTTGGCCAGCCACCGTCGACGCTACCCACGAGTTGCGTTTTTCCATTGAGCGCTGCTTTCCACGCGCCGATAACGTTAGGGCCAAAATAGGCATCGGCGCGGCCTGACTGTAGCGCCAGCGTCTGGGCGGCATCATCCTTGGTATAGACTGGCGTAAACGCCGGTAACCCTTTCTTCAGGTTCTCTTCATTCCATGCCAGAAGAATGGCTTCCTGGTTGGTCCCGGAGCCGACAATAATGCGCAGCCCGGCGATATCTTTTGCCTGTTCAATTTTGGTCAACTTACTGCCGGTTTTGACGTAAAAACCGAGTGAATCTTTACGATACGTGGCGAAGTCGAACTTTTCTTTGCGCGCTTTGGTGACGGTAATATTGCTGATCGCAGCATCATATTTGCCGGAAGCTACGCCCAACGGCCAGTCTTCCCATGACGTTGGCACCACGTTCAGCTCCAGCCCCAGACTGTCGGCCACCAGACGGGCGATATCCGCCTCGCTGCCGATCAGCGTTTTATTGTCATCTGCAAACACCGTCAGCGGCGGCTGGCTCAGTCCGGCAATCGCCACCGTGAATTTACCCGGTACGGCCAGCTGCAGCCTGGCGGGCAACTGCGCGATCGCCTGCGCGTTTTTCACCGTGTTAATCGGCGTTTTATTGGCCTCCAGGCTTACGCCCGTGCCGTTGATGGTGACATCGTTTGCCCAGACGGAAGCGCTGAAAGCCAGGGACAGCGCCAAAAGTAATGATTTTTTCTGCATCGTATTTGTCTCTTATTGTGTGAATTGATTGGCAGGTGTCGCTAAGCCAAGGCTGGCACGCAAAGTCGTGCCGGGGTAGTCAAGACGGAACAGACCGCGCGCCTGAAGTAACGGGATCACCTGTTCAACAAA
>NZ_SZWV01000016.1:44750-53225 GCF_005280945.1 Citrobacter sp. wls718 | reverse complement strand
CTGGCCGCTTCCAGCGCAGCCTGGCGCAGGGTTAACCCGCGCTCACGTGCATTGCGCTTGATTTCATCGGTGGTGCTGCGAAAACTGTTTTGCCCGAGATCGCCGAGCTCCGGGAACGGCGCATCAAGGGAATATTGCGCGAAATCGTGATGTTCAAAATAGCGGCCGAGGTAATTCAGCGCGTCGTTAATGGAAACCAGCGCTGCGGTGGTTTGATATTGCTGTTCAGCATCCTGCTCGCTGTCACCCACAATGACGCTGACGCCCTGGAAAATATGCAGGTCATCGTCACCCCGCCCCGCTATTTCTAACTGGCTTTTCACATCCTGATAAAAAGCTTTGGCCTCTGACAGTGATTCCTGATGGGTGAAAATGGCGTCAGCGTGTGTTGCTGCTAATTTCTTGCCATCCTCAGAAGCGCCAGCCTGAAATATAATCGGCCGTCCTTGTGGTGTACGGGCAATATTTAAAGGGCCGGCAACCTGGAAATAATCGCCATGATGATTGAGCGTATGCAGTTTCTGCGGATTAAAGAATTCACCGCTCGTTTTATTGCGGGTAAACGCATCCTCTTCCCACGAATCCCACAACCCTTTGACCACCTGCAAATATTCATCGGCAATACGGTAGCGTTGAGCATGTTCCGGGTGCTGCGCGCGCGAATAGTTCTTTGCTGAACCTTCCAGGGGCGATGTCACCACATTCCATCCAGCGCGCCCCTGGCTGAGATGATCGAGGCTGGCAAACTGTCTCGCGGTGGTAAACGGTTCGCTGTATGACGTTGAAACCGTGCCCACCAGTCCCAGATTGTTGGTGATGCTCGCCAGTGCCGACAATACCGTTAGCGGTTCAAAGCGATTTAAAAAATGTGGGATGGATTTCTCATTGATATACAAACCATCGGCAACAAAAATAAAATCCAGTTTGCCTTTCTCGGCAATTAATGCAGTGTCTTTGACAAACTCAAAATTAATACTGGCATCGGCAAGTGCTGCCGGATGACGCCATGCTGACATATTTCCGGAGGCACCATGCAGAATAGTGCCCAACCGTAATTGCCTTTTTTTAGCCATAGTACCCCCTACCCAACAGGTAAAATTAAAGGTGTGTGAATGCCGTTTTCGCTAAATGCGTAAAGTACTGCGCGGCGGGTTCAATTAATCGTTCGTCAGGATTAAATCCCGGATGGTGTAATCCGTATTCGCTGGCGCTGCCAATACTGACAAATGCCCCGGGCGTATTTTGCAGATAGACGGCAAAATCCTCTCCCCCCATATGCAGATCGGCATAGTGCGTCGTGTACCCGGAGGTTTTTGCCACCTCGGTGGCAATCTCTGCCCAGCGCGAATCGTTGACCAGCGCCGTGGGGCCCGCGTGCCAGATAACATCAATTTGTGCGCCAAAGGCGTGGGCAAATCCGGCGGCGATGTCATTCACCCGTGATTTGACCTGCTGCTGAACGACTGTGCGATGGGTTCTGAGCGTCCCTTCCAGCTCAACGGATTCTGGCAGCACGTTCCACGTGTTGCCGCCCTGAATACGGGTCACGCTCAACACCACCGAATCCAGCGTGTTAACCTCCCGGCTGGCCACGCCTTGCAACACCGTCACCAGTTGGCTGGCAAGCAGAATAGCATCTTTGCCTTCATGTGGCCGAGCGGCATGTGCGCCTTTGCCATGGATACGCAGCACGACACGATCGACGTTGGCATAAAATGCGCCGCCACGCGTGGCAAACTCACCCACCGGTAACCCAGGCTCGTTGTGCATACCGAAAATCGCCGCTACGTTTTGTAGCGCCCCGGCGCGGATTAACGCTTTCGCGCCACCAAAGTTTTCTTCCGCAGGCTGAAACAGGATACGAACCCGCCCCGGTAATGCGCTTTCTTGCTGTTTCAACAACAGCGCAGCACCGAGCATGACGCTGGTATGCACGTCGTGTCCGCAGGCGTGCATGACCCCCGGCGTTACGGAGCGAAACGCCACATCGGCATTCTCTTCTATCGGTAAGGCGTCGATATCGGCCCGCAGGGCGATAACATCGTCTCCTCGCCCAACCTCAGCCACCAGACCGGTGCTCAGTTCAAAGGGCAAAATGTTGACGTCGGCAGCACGCAACCAGTCGCGAATACGTGCTGTAGTCGCCACCTCCTGTAAGGACAGCTCCGGATACTGGTGCAGTTCACGGCGCCAGCCGATAAGCGTCGAGGCCAATGACATCAGACGACCTCCACAGCGGAATGGGCCTGCGCCAACAAATGCAGCGATGTCAGACGCGCATGACCTTCTGCTAGCGGGGTATCGATAATAAATTCATCAATGCCGTACTGCGCGTGCAGGCTGTTCAGCTTTGCGGCCACATCTTCGGCCGTTCCGTGCAACAACGCCTGCGCTCGACGGGCAATTTTTCGTGGCACGCTACCCGCCTGTGCGGCGAATGCCAACGCCTGCTCTTCACTGGCCACCGTCACGCGTTGACCATCTTCCAGCTCAACGCCCCATATTTGTACGTTCTCCGCCAATTGCGCGGCAGTCTCCGGATTGTTCGCCACAATCACCTGCACGGCGACAATCGTCGGGCGCACACTGCTGGCTTGCCAGTAAGTCAGAACATCGCGTAGCAGCGCCGGATCACCGTTCAGGTGCGCGGCAAAGATGAAATTCCAGTCAGACTCGGCCGCCAACTGTGCGCTTGGCACGCTGGCCCCCAACACGAATCTTTGCGGCGGAGAGGGCGGGATCGGCGTCGGAAATACCGCGTGCCCGGTTTCCGTCCCGGTCAATGCCAGCCAGGCATCGAGCTGCGAAAGCTGCTCGGCAAAGC
Source organism: Citrobacter sp. wls718 (assembly GCF_005280945.1). NCBI lineage: Bacteria > Pseudomonadati > Pseudomonadota > Gammaproteobacteria > Enterobacterales > Enterobacteriaceae > Citrobacter > Citrobacter sp. wls718. The sequence continues at coordinate 50,401 of NZ_SZWV01000016.1, read as the reverse complement.
TGCCCTTTTCACTCTGATGTAGCCCCTGCTGGAGCGCCTGCGTTGACAGCGGTAGACCGCCTGGGGCTTTCCCCACGCCGAGATCAACGCGCCCTGGGGCCAGTGATGCCAGTAAATTGAAGTTTTCCGCTACTTTATACGGGCTGTAATGTTGCAGCATAACGCCACCAGAGCCAACGCGGATACGTTGTGTTTGGCCAAGGATCCAGGCGATCACCAGCTCCGGTGACGGACTGGCTAGCTGCGGCGTATTGTGATGCTCCGCTATCCAAAAACGGTGGTATCCCCACGCCTCTGCCAGCTGTGCCAGCTGTAGCGTACGGGCAAGCGCAATGGCGGCAGTTTCGGTTTCCCCTATGGGGCTTTTATCGAGAATACTCAGGCGATATGACATGTTACAGGCTCACGATTGTTAACATGTCGTCATTATTAAATTATCAAACAACCATTCAGAAACATTTAATTCACATTTACTCAGCTAAAAAATCGCTAACCAACCTTACTTCTACTACGGGTAAGGTCTCTCCTGGGCAGGTATAAGAAGCAGAAAAAACATACCCTACAAAATATAATAGGGTTACTGTTTACGCCAGAAACCCAACAATATCATTTTGCGATAGTTTTATTTTTGCTCACTATATTTATTCTGAATTTAATTTAAGTCAGCTGAAGTATCTCTTTAGGTTATACACTTGTATTTATTGTTTCATATTTATGACCATTAACAAACTGCATACAACAAAAATTTTATTTGAAATACTTTCGTCAGGCTAATGATTAGTAGAGAATGCAGCGTTTCTTATTAAAAATGGTTTAAAACAGCTTTTTAATATCCCCTGGTATTATTCCGGGGGTTTTTGTATGACTTGAACATACCACCAGGGACCGCCATGAAAAGTAACATGCCCGTTACACAAGTTGAGCACACACTTAACGCGAAAGCGACGCTGCTGTCGACGACGGATAAAGAAAGCCACATTACCTATGCCAACACGGCTTTTATTGAAGCCAGCGGCTTTAATGAAACCCAGCTCATGGGCGAACCCCACAATATTATTCGCCATCCCGATATGCCCTCTGCCGCCTTCGCCGACATGTGGCACACTCTCCAGCAGGGTGACAGCTGGACCGGGATGGTGAAAAATCGCCGGGAAAATGGTGACCATTACTGGGTTCGCGCCAATGTCACCCCCGTCTGGCACCGCGAAAAATTAACCGGCTACATCTCTGTGCGTACCGTTCCATCACGAGAAGAAATAGCCCAGAGTGAGCAGCTGTATGAAAAAATAAATAGCCAGCAATTTAAAGGTTTCCGACTTTTTAAAGGCATTATTATTCGTCGTGGCATACTGGCATGGACCTCTGCGTTTAAATGGTTAAGCATAAGTCAGCGCGTCAATTATGCTTTAGGGGTAGTAGCCCTGCTCTGCGTATTATTAACACTCGCACCGGTGAATTCATTTATTCAGGCTGGCGGAATGATCGTGCTATTTCTGCTATTTGGTATTTACCTTAAGTGCCAAATTTGTCAGCCAGTTAATACGCTGCTCAGTCAAATGAAAAAGGTTGTCTCCGGCCGTAAACCCGATAACTGTCATTTAAATCGCGTAGATGAAATCGGGATGCTGATGCGACTGGTTAATCAATCCGGGCTGAATCTAAATTCTCTGGTGGATGATGTCAGTACACAAATCGCCGGGATCCGCGAAATCAGTCAACGGGTATCAAAAGAAGGCGTTGCACTGCATACACGTTCCGAAGAAACCTCCGCTGACCTGCAGCAAACCGCTGCCGCTATTGAAGAAATTGGCAGCGCGGTGCAACAAACCGCCGATACCGCCGCACAAACGATGACCATGGCCGATAAAACCAGCGTCAACGCGACGGAAGGCGGCGATATCATGAAACAGACCATCGGCATGATGCAGGCTATCTCACGTGATAACAGTCAGATCGTCGACATCATCGGTGTTATCGACAGTATCGCCTTTCAGACCAATATTCTGGCGCTGAATGCTGCCGTCGAGGCCGCACGCGCCGGGGAGTCCGGTCGTGGTTTTGCCGTTGTGGCGGCGGAAGTGCGCAACCTGGCTCAGCACTCCGCCTCAGCCGCCAAAGAGATCAAGCAGCTAATTGAAAAGAACGTCGCGAACGTCAACTCCGGCGTAAAAATGGTGGAGCAGACGGAAACGCATCTCACGGGCATGATCGGTGACGTATTGCAGATGTCGATGATGATTAAAGACATCAGCCTCGCGACGCGGGAACAAACCCAGGCGCTGGATCTGATCAATGACTCGATTTCACGCGTCGGCACCATGACCCACACTAACGCCGAGATGGTGGAACGTGTCACTGATGCCACCGCCGATTTAACTCAGCGTTCCTCACGACTGCAGCAGGCCGTTCAGGTCTTTGGCGTATCGGCATAATGCAGGCTTTGCGTCACTGATTAATTGACTGTAGGATGCTCGGCCGACAGTTTTCCCCTCTAACACAATGAAGGGTAACGCTGTTTTCGCCGCTGCACGGGCGGCAAAAAGGATTTTGTTAATTTGTCAGGCCAACAGGAAACGCAATGAACACACACAACACGCAAGCCGCAGAACAACATGCGGCGAAACGACGCTGGCTGAATGCTCACGAAGAGGGGTATCACAAAGCGATGGGCAACCGACAGGTACAGATGATCGCCATCGGCGGCGCGATTGGTACCGGGTTGTTTTTAGGGGCCGGGGCACGTTTACAAATGGCTGGACCCGCTTTAGCGCTGGTGTATCTGGTATGCGGTATTTTTTCATTCTTTATTCTTCGTGCGCTCGGAGAACTGGTTCTGCACCGCCCTTCCAGCGGCAGTTTTGTCTCCTACGCCCGTGAGTTCCTGGGAGAGAAAGCGGCCTATGTGGCTGGCTGGATGTACTTCATCAACTGGGCGATGACCGGGATCGTCGATATCACCGCTGTCGCGCTGTACATGCACTACTGGGGGGCGTTTGGCGATGTGCCACAGTGGGTATTTGCCCTTGGTGCGCTGGCGATTGTAGGTACCATGAACATGATTGGCGTGAAATGGTTCGCCGAGATGGAGTTCTGGTTTGCGCTGGTCAAAGTGCTGGCAATCGTGATTTTTCTGGTGGTTGGTACGGTCTTTTTAGGTACCGGACAACCGCTGGACGGTAACACCACCGGGTTTCATCTGATCACCGATAACGGCGGCTTCTTCCCGCACGGTCTGTTACCCGCGCTGGTGCTGGTACAAGGTGTGGTCTTTGCTTTTGCCTCTATTGAACTGGTGGGTACGGCCGCCGGAGAATGCAAAGATCCGCAAACCATGGTGCCAAAAGCGATCAACAGCGTGATTTGGCGCATTGGCCTTTTCTACGTTGGCTCAGTCGTACTGCTGGTGCTGCTGCTGCCATGGAACGCCTATCAAGCGGGCCAAAGTCCGTTTGTGACCTTCTTCTCGAAACTCGGCGTGCCGTATATCGGCAGTATCATGAACATTGTGGTGCTGACCGCCGCCCTTTCCAGCCTCAACTCGGGGTTGTATTGCACCGGGCGAATTTTACGTTCGATGTCGATGGGCGGTTCAGCCCCCAAATTTATGGCGAAAATGAGCCGTCAGCAGGTCCCCTGGGCTGGGATCCTCGCCACGCTGGTGGTGTATGTGGTCGGCGTTTTCCTCAACTATCTGGTGCCTTCGCAGGTGTTTGAGATCGTGCTGAACTTCGCGTCGTTAGGGATTATTGCGTCGTGGGGATTTATCGTGGTGTGCCAGATGCGTTTGCGTCAGGCCATTAAAGACGGCAAAGCGGCAGACGTCAGCTTCAAGCTACCGGGCGCGCCGTTTACCTCATGGTTAACGTTGCTGTTCCTGCTAAGCGTGCTGGTGCTGATGGCCTTTGATTATCCGAACGGCACCTACACCATCGCGTCGTTACCGTTGATTGCTATTCTGCTGGTTGCCGGATGGTTTGGCGTGCGTAAACGCGTGGCGGAAATCCAGCGCACCGCGCCGTAATCGCATTCAGGCCTGACAGCGTATCCCCGTCAGGCCTGCTTTCTTAGTTGGCTTCGATTAACTGCGCAACATCATTGCTGTTAATTTCCCGCGCGTTGCCATCCTGATCGGTATAGCTGGTCATCCCGGTGTCTTTATCCAACTGCGGTTTGCCCTGGGTGACGATAGTTTGCCCACTTTTCGTGGTCATGACGTAATCCGTTGAACAACCTGCCAGAGTAAACAGCATTACGCCTGCGCAAAGGCAGATAAATGGCTTTTTCATGATATTCCTGTGTTATGCAATGAGCCGATAAGGACCTAGTGTAAGTCCCTGATGTTTATCAGGCCAGCGATGGGGTGTAACGAGGCGTATCGTGGGGTATGGATAAATAACAGGAGGGGTTTCCCCCTCCGGGTAAATTACAGCGCGATGCGAATTACATCATCCGGCTGTGTGGCTTCCTGCTCACGTGAAGATTTTTGTTTCACGCTAACATACAGGGTTTTGCCATCAGCGGAGAGCGCCAGACTGTTCGGGAACGTCGGGGTGTCGAATGTTTTGACGACTTTATAGCTTTTCGCGTCAATCACGCTGACCTTACCGGCCTGACGATGCGTCACGTAGGCTTCATTGCGCGCAGGGTTGAACAGCACAGCCAGAGATTCCGGCGCGGCGACTTTCGCCAGTACTTTGCCGTCACGGGTATCAATCACCAGCACTTCTGCCGCTTTAGAATCGGTAATAAACGCGCGGTTACCAGCGGTATCCAGGCTCAGGTTGATAAAGAAATGCTCTTTGCCGTCATCCAGCAGCTTTTTGCGGCTGAGAATTTTATTGTCTGCGGTATCGATGGTAATAAACTCACCGTCAGCATTGGTGGTGTACAAGCGTTTAGCCTTGCTGTCGACAGCCAGACCGGTGCTCATTTTACCGGTGTTAGCAATGGTGGTTTTCAGTTTGATGGTTTCACCGTCGACCACCCAGATCACGCTCTCTTTACCAATCCCGCTGATGTAGACCGTGTTGGTGGCGTCATCGGCTACCAGCTGACGCGGCTGCAGCGGACGGACATCTTCCGAACGTTTACGCGCATCCAGTACCAGACGGCCTTTTACGTCGCCGGTTTTAGCATCCATCGCGGTGACTGCACTGTTGACAGTATTACCAAACCACAGGGTCTGTGTCGCATTATTGATGGTGGCGCCAAACGGTTTCAGGTCGTTATGAATCGCCTGTGTCACTTCCAGCGTGATCGGATCGAGACGGTAAACCACCCCGCCCTTATCCAGCTTACGACTCTGGGAGGTGGCAAGCCACAGTGCGTTTTCCTGTTGGCTGTACGCCATTTCGTAGGCGCCTTTGCCTACCGCTTTGCGCAGCAGTTCTTCCGCAGCCTGCGTACTAAAAGAGGATGCAACAAGCAGTGAACCTAACAGTAAAGAACCACGCAGACGCGGTGAAAACAGATGACGTAAAGACATGACGACTCCCTTTGATAAATTCATTTGTTACTGCTTCACAATGCTTCAATCAGCAAAATCATGGTTTTGCCTTTTTAAGAATGAGAATAGTAATCATTATTTATCTCAAAGTGGAGTGTTTATTCGCTTTCTGGCAACAACCTTCTTATTTTCTCCATAAATGCTT
>NZ_SZWV01000016.1:14204-44722 GCF_005280945.1 Citrobacter sp. wls718 | reverse complement strand
CGCTCACAAACAGAGCGGCACAGCGGATTTTCGCGATTAATCTTCAGCGAGCCGGATCACAACCTTGCCAAAGTTTTTCCCGGTCAGCAGACCAATAAAGGCTGCCGGAGCATTCTCCAGCCCCTCCGTAATCTGTTCCCGGTACTGGATTTTGCCTTCTTTGACCCAGCGTCCCATCTCCTGCTGGAACTCATGAATGCGATGACCGTAATCCTGACCAATAATAAAGCCCTGCATCCGGATGCGCTTTTTCAGTATGGTGGCCATCAGCAGCGGTAAGCGGTCGGGACCTGCCGGTAACGCCGTGGCGTTATAACCGCTGACCAGCCCACACACCGGAATGCGCGCAGAGGTGTTGAGTAACGGCAGCACCGCGTCGAAGACTTTGCCGCCAACGTTTTCATAATAGATGTCGATCCCCTGCGGACAAGCCTGCGCCAGCTGTTGCGCGAAATCAGGCGCATGGTGATCGAGGCAAAGATCAAAGCCGAGCACCTCGGTGGCATGACGGCATTTTTGCGCTCCACCGGCCACGCCGACTACCCGACACCCTTTGAGTTTGCCAATTTGCCCGACGGTTGCGCCTACCGGCCCGGTGGCTGCTGCCACCACCAACGTCTCTCCGGCTTTAGGTTGGCCGATATCCAGCAGCCCCATATACGCGGTAAAGCCCGGCATGCCTAACAGACCTAACGCCCAGGATGGATGTTCAGGGTTATCGCCTAATTTTACCAACCCGCTACCATCGGAGATGTCGAAATCCTGCCAGCCGCTGTAGCTCAACACCCATTCACCAACGTGATAATCAGGATGATTTGATGCCATCACCCGGCTGACGGTACCGCCGACCATCACCGAGCCAATCTCCACCGGGGGAGAATATGAAGGCTCATCGCTCATGCGACCGCGCATATAGGGATCGAGAGACAGATACACGTTGCGCAGTAAAACTTGCCCTTCCCCGTGAGTGGCGACAGCACCCTCTTCCAGACGGAAATTACTGAGTACCGGAGCGCCATGGGGGCGTGAAGCCAGTACCCAGCGGCGATTGCGTTGCAGTTGTTGACTCATTGATGTTCTCCTCTGCTTTTGGCATGAATTCATCAATAGTAGACGCCCCGCGCTAGCGATGCTTTCACATTAATTGCCGACGGCGTTTAACCGCACAACCAGATAAACACAGGGTTGTGCGGTTTCATTAATAAATCGGCAGTCATTCGGCGGGCCGAGTTCCAGACAATCACCGGCCTTCATTTCGTGGCGCGTGTCCCCTTCGACAAACACTAACTCCCCCTGCTGCAACCAGATTAGCTGTCTGGCCTGCACGTAGGACGAAGCGGGCATGGGAATGTCGCTCCCGGCTGGCAGTTCTATCTGCACCAGATCGATGGGCAGATCGCTGCGCGGGGAGACGTGGCGGCGCAGATAATGGCTTTGCGGATCGTGCCAGACTGGCTGGTTGGCGAAGCGCAGCAGCTTGCCCTCCTGCATTTCAGCCCGTGCCATCAGCGTTGACATGCTGATGCCAAACGCCCCGGAAAGCCGCCCCAGCAGCGTTGCCGTTGGACTGCTCTCGCCACGCTCAATTTTATGGATCATGGCCCGCGACACGCCCGCGCGCTCGGCAAGTTCCGTCAGCGACCAGCCGCGAGATTCCCGTTCTATGCGAATTCTTGCACCGATCCGTTGATTTATGCTGTCTTCAATAGTATTCATATTGTAATACTATAGTGAACAATACCTGAGGTTCAACATGTCAATTCGCTTTGCCAGTAAAGAAGACTGCGCCGCCATTGCAGAAATCTACAATCACGCGGTGCTGCATACGGCGGCTATCTGGAACGATCAAACTGTCGATGCCGAAAACCGTATATCCTGGTACGAAGCCCGGCAAATACTGGGGTATCCGGTGCTGGTGAGTGAAGAGAATGACGTGGTCACCGGGTATGCGTCTTTCGGCGACTGGCGTAATTTTGATGGTTTTCGTCATACCGTTGAGCATTCGGTGTATGTGCATCCGGATCATCAAGGCAAAGGCCTGGGGCGCGCATTACTCAGCCGGTTGATTGATGAGGCCCGCAGGTGCGGTAAGCATGTGATGGTCGCGGGCATTGAGTCGCAGAATCAGGCATCGTTGCACCTGCACAGCACGCTCGGTTTTGTCTTAACCGCGCAAATGCCGCAGGTGGGGACGAAGTTTGGCCGCTGGCTGGATCTGACCTTTATGCAGCTACAACTGGACGATCGCCGCGATCCGGACGCACGCGGATGAACTCGACGCTAACCCTCTCCTTTCTGATTGCCGCCGGCATCGGTCTGGTGGTGCAGAACACCTTAATGGTACGTATTACTCAGACCTCTTCAACCATTCTGATTGCCATGCTGCTCAATTCGCTGGTGGGTATTGTGCTGTTTGTCAGCATTCTGTGGTTTAAGCAAGGTATGGCGGGGTTTGGTGAGCTGGTTTCCAGCGTACGCTGGTGGACGTTAATTCCCGGTTTATTGGGTTCGTTTTTTGTCTTCGCCAGTATTAGCGGCTATCAAAATGTGGGGGCTGCCACCACCATTGCGGTGCTGGTTGCCAGTCAGTTGATTGGCGGTCTGCTACTGGATATCTTGCGAAGCAACGGCGTACCGCTGCGTGCGCTGGTGGGGCCAGTTTGTGGCGCGGTGTTGCTGGTAATCGGCGCCTGGCTGGTGGCCAGACGCGCGTTTTAACTGCCTGATGGCGCTTTGCTTATCAGGCCAACGGAATATGCCTGTAGGCCGGATAAGGTGTGAGCACCGCCATCCGGCAAGGAAATATCAGAGAATAGTGCCACCTTTGGTGAGCTGCTCGCGGCGGGCTTCCATATCCTCTTTATACTGACGACCATGATGCGCAATCGCCGTGCGCAGACGCTGTTGCTGGGTGTAGCGATCTTCCCGGCTCAGTTCTGCATCATCGCTGAGCGCAATCAGCAGTTCGTTCATATGCGTAATGACGCTCTCTTCAATGGCGGCGTCGACGCGGGCGCTGACCTCATCCAGGTGCGACATACTTTCTCCTTAACTGATTAATTTAATTTAGCTTTTGAAAAATCACTGCCCATCAGGCTAACGCTGTATCCGCTGACGTTACTGCGTGTGGCATAAAACGTTTTGCCGTTTGCCAGCGCGATCCACGGCGCCTGCTGGTAGAAAATCTCTTGCGACTGCTGGTAAAGCGCGGCACGTTCTTGCGGCTTGCTCACCTGTTTCGCCTTTTGCACCAGCGCATTATACGCTTTATCGCACCAGCGTGCGGCGTTGGATCCGGTTTTAATACTGTTGCAGCCCAGCAGGACATCAGCGAAGTTATCCGGATCGCCGTTGTCAGACATCCAGCCAAACAGCGCGGTTTCGTGCTCGCCCTTACGCATTCCGGAGAGGTACTCACCCCACTCCCAGGAAACGATTTTCGCCTTCACGCCAACCTTCGCCCAGTCGCTTTGGATCATCTCAGCGATCCGACGGGAGTTCGGGTTGTACGGACGTTGAACCGGCATCGACCATAGCGTCGCCTCAAAACCGTTCTCCAGCCCAGCTTTCTTTAGCAGTTCTTTCGCTTTTTGCGGGTCGAAATCGTAGTCTTTCAGATCGTTGTTGAAGCCCAGCATATTCGGCGGAATCGGTGATTTTGCCACCGTGCCTGAACCTAAGAAGACGGCGTTAATGATCGCTTTTTTATCGGTCGCGTAATTCAGCGCCTGACGTACCAATACGTTATCAAATGGTTTTTTCTCGGTATTAAATGCCAGATACCCGACGTTCAGTGCGTCGACCGAATGCAGCGTCAGGTCGCTGTTTTTCTTAATTTCCTCAAACTGCACCGGCGCTGGCGCGGGAATTATCTGGCACTCATTGGTTTGCAGTTTTGCCAGTCGCGTTTGCACGTTTGGCGTAATGGCGAAGATCAGGTGTTTGGTCGGAACGTCACCATCCCAGTAGTTCGGGTTGGCCAGATAGCGGATCTGTGAATCCTGCTTATACTGTTGCAGCACGTAAGGTCCGGTGCCAATCGGCCAGGTATCGACGTTTTCCGGTGTACCTTTTTTCAGCATCTGGTCGGCATATTCCGCAGAGAGAATGGACGCGAAGTCCATCCCCCAGTCGCCCAGAAACGCCGCATTAGGTTCGTTCAGCACAAACTGGACATGATAATCATCAACCTTCTTCACCTCTTTGATCAGCTTGTCCAACCCGACATCGTTGAAGTACTCATAGTTACCCTGCGAGACGTTATGGTACGGATGATCGGCATCTTTCTGACGTAATACCGAGAACAGAACGTCATCCGCGTTGAAATCACGGGTCGGTTTGAAGAATTTATTGCTGTTGAACTTCACGCCCTGACGCAGGGTAAAGGTATACGTCAAGCCATCCGGGGATATCGTCCAGTCGGTAGCCAGAGACGGCACCGGGGTATTTTTCACCGGATCAAAGTTAATCAGTCGGTTATACAGCACCTGAGAACTGGCCACAAACGACGGACCGGAGCTGGCGATTTGCGGGTTAAAGGATTCGGGAGACGCTTCAGAGCAGTAGATAAGGGTGTCGGTATTGGCAGCAAATGCAGCACCGGTTGGTAATCCCGCGCTGAGCGCCAGCGCGAGCAACGTTTTCCTTGCAATCATTGTTGTATGCCTTCTTATTTTATTATTCAGCTCATTATCAGAGCATAGCTGACAAAAACTGACTAATAACAAATCACTATCAGGTTATTCTTATCCGGTGGTTTTCGCTGATTAATTCGACAGCACCGGTGAAATAATTTCCCTTAAGTCTTTTTCAAAACGTCAAGATTTTTCCCCGTGCTCTATGCCATGAAAATTCGCCCCTTTTTGCCTCTCTTCCACCGTTTGCTCGCGTTTATAAGCCGTAAAGTAGATGTGTGAAGAAGTCTAAGGGATAACAACGTGGCAAAAACTCTCTTGCGCAGCGGCAATTTGGATGACTATCAGGCCGTGGGCGGCGGTGGTCAGGCCGTTTTTGATTCAGCATTGCAAATTCGTGAAACGCTTCGTCTGCGAAAACAGCAGGCCATGGCCGATTGTCTGGCGATCCCGCAAGTCAATGATAATGGCGATCGGGTTGACTGGTATTCCCCGATTGAAGGACAAGCCGTCGCCTGGAAAGCCGCTGATGAAGACGCGCGCTTTCGGGCATTACGCTATCTGGCCAGCACGCTGGACAGCGCGGCGACTCTCAGTCGTAAAAGCCTGCAATCGGTTAAAACCTCGCTGCAATTGTTTGGATCTCTGCTGGAAAAGGCAGTTCAGTTTCCTGGGGAAAATCACGTTTTTCTGGTTGATGGCAAACCGGTGATAACGTTCTGGGGATTCGTCAATCTGAACGAAAACACGCGTGACGATGTGCTCGACTGCTTGCGGATTGCCGATGTTCCTCCGGTCATGCCCGCACCGCAAGCCGAACCTGAAGAAGATATGGTCGTCCCGGAAATCACCTTTGCCGAAGCCGATGCACCTTTACTGACTCCGGTCGTGGAAACACCCAAGCCCGCAGAACCTGAACCGCAGCCCCCGGTCATCGTAAATGAACCCGAGGCCTCACCACCGCCCATATTGCCAACACCTGCGCGTAAACTGCCGCTGTGGAGCCTGCCGGTTGCCGCGGTCATTATTGCCGCTATCGTTGGACCGTTACTGTGGAAACAGCAGGCGACACGCCCTGCGCCCGCGCTGCAGCCGATTGAGGTTGCGAAGGTCGACATCAAGCCGCTACCCGTACTGACACCTTCGCTGCCGCTGCATCGCGCGGAAGTTGTCCCGGTGGTAAAAAAAGAGAAGCCTGCCGAGGGGCCGGTGGTGATTGCCGCGATCCCGAAAGATGCGCTGGTCATGGACGCGAACCAGATGAAGGTCGGCACCACCCGCTTCCTCAACGGTAACTGGCGCGTGATGGTCGACATCAAAGATCCGGTCAGCGGTAAAGCGCCCTCGCTGCGTTATCAGATCCAGACCAATAAAGGCACTGCGCGAGTCGTCCACGGCGACAATGTGGTGTGTCGTGCGGAGATTTTCTCCGGTCTGCACCAGTCGGGTGAATTAATGATTAAAAGTCGTGGGAACGCGCGTTGTACGGACGGCTCGCGTTATCCGATGCCGGAAATCACCTGTAAAGCGGGAACCAACGACGTAGCCGCCTGTACCGCACGTTATGACGATCACGCGGAGATCCCCATGACCATCAAAAAGATAGGTGCCTGATTTTATGTTGGTGAATCTGTGTGATTACAAACAGAGTGTGACGCTCATTGCCAATAGCGGCGTACAGTTTCTGGATTTTGGCCTGACGCCGCAGGAATCCGCGCATCACGGGCGCTTTGTGCGCAAAACGGCCAACGGCCCGCTGCTGCGACTGGATTTCGACCTGACAACGGGCCGCTATACGTTACCAGGTAGCACTGGCGGGCAACCCGAAGTGGTCAAGCCAGAAAGCACCCAGACATTACATTATTCACTGGACGTGCTCGACGGCGTCTGGCTGCCGCTGCCGTTCCTGCGCTTTAACCCGCCGCGCACATTTGTCGAAGGCCCGGATAACTGGGCGCGCGTACAGGTGCGCAAGCTGGCACAACCGGACAGTGCGGGCAACACGCACCGTGTGACCGTGGCGCTGGACAGCCAGTTAACCGAGCATGCCCCCGCCGTATTGACGCCAAATGAAAACGATTTGCTCAACGGCACGCGATTTGCGCTGGCCTGGCACGATAAAGAAATCGCTGATTTTCTCGACCAGACGTGGATTGACGGCTGGCTGCGCGAGTCTTTTTTGCACTATGTGACGCAACAAGAAAACCGCGCCGAACAAGAGATCCAGCTCGCGCTGCGAAATTTCGAATATCAGGCGCACTGGCTGAATGTGCTGACCCTGTTAGGCGAGCAGCTTGCCATTCCGGAAGTAAAGCTGGTGACGCACACCCTTAGCACCCCGGCCATTCCCGTCGATCTGATCTTGGATATCGGCAATACCCATACCTGCGGCGTATTGATTGAAGATCACGGTGACGCCAATGACGGGCTACGCCAGACGGCAGAATTACAGGTCCGTTCATTAAGCGAGCCGCAATACCTCAACGATCCGCTGTTCACTAGCCGACTGGAGTTTTCCGAGGTGCGTTTTGGGAAACAGCACTTTTCCGTGGAGAGCGGTCGTGACGATGCCTTCATCTGGCCGTCGATCGTTCGTGTCGGCGATGAAGCCCGCAAACTGGCCATGCAGCGCGTCGGCACCGAAGGCAGCAGCGGGATCTCCAGCCCGCGTCGGTATCTGTGGGATGAAACACCGGTGTTGCACGACTGGCGCTTTAGCCAGATGAATGGCAAAACTCAGCGCGAACCGCTGGCAACTGCCTTCCCGCTGATGAATCTGATGAACGATGATGGCCAACCGCTGTTTAGCCTGCCGCAGGATGACCGGCTGCCGGTATTCTCACCGCAGTACAGTCGCAGCACGCTGATGACTCATATGCTGTGCGAAGTTCTGGCGCAGGCGCTGGGGCAAATTAACAGCGTGGCGACACGTCTGCGCCTTGGTTTTCCGGCCTCGCCTCGCCAGCTGCGTACGCTGATCCTGACCCTGCCGTCGGCGATGCCAAAACAAGAGCGTGAGATCTTCCGCCTGCGCATGTTTGAGGCTATTGCATTAGTGTGGAAAGCGATGGGCTGGCATCCGCAGGATGACGATTTTACCACCCGCAAGCAGCAGGAAAAAAGCGTGGTCCCCGTCCCTGAGATCCAGATGGAATGGGATGAAGCCAGCTGTGGGCAGCTGGTTTGGCTATACAATGAAGCGATTTCACACTACGACGGGCACACCGAATCGTTCTTCAACGCCCTCGCCCGCCCGGACCGCCTGCCGGAACCGGGTGAAGTCAACGGTCGCGCCCTGCGTGTGGCATCAATCGACATTGGCGGCGGCACCACGGATATGGCCGTGGTCCATTATCAGTTAGATGATGGCGTGGGGGCGAATGTCAAAATCACTCCGCATCTGTTGTTTCGTGAAGGATTCAAGGTTGCCGGGGATGACTTGCTGCTCGATGTTATCCAACGCTGCGTGCTACCTGCCCTGCAAACCCGCTTACAACAGGCGGGGGTTACCGACGCCGCCGCCCTGCTTGCCACGCTGTTTGGCGACTCCGGGCGCATCGACACCCAGGCGATTTTACGCCAGCAAACGGCGTTACAGCTGTTTATGCCGCTCGGGCATGCGGTGCTCTCCGCGTGGGAGCAAAGCGATGTTAACGACCCGGTAGCGGGGCTACATGCCACCTTTGGTGAACTGCTGGCCCAGCCGCCAACGCGCAACGTGATGAACTATATCCAGCAGGCCATCGATCATGCGTTGCCTGCGGGCTCGCCGGTTTTTGACGTGCTGAGCGTGCCGCTGCAAGTGCAGTTCAGGCCATTACAGGAAGCCTTGCTGGCCGGGCAGTTTACCCTGACCTCTCCGCTGCACGCCGTGTGTGAAGCCATCTCGCACTATCGTTGTGACATTTTACTGGTAACCGGCAGACCCGCCTGTTTACCAGGTGTACAGGCGCTGATTCGTCATCTGCAACCTGTTCCGGTTAATCGTATGATTTGGATGGACAGCTACCGCGTGCATGAGTGGTATCCGTTTAGCCAGCAAGGGCGCATTGGCAATCCGAAGTCCACCGCCGCCGTGGGCGCCATGCTGTGCAGCCTGGCGCTGGATTTGCGTCTGCCGCGTTTTAACTTTAAGGCCGCCGATATCGGCGCGTACTCGACGGTACGCTATCTCGGCGTGTTAGATAACACGGTTAATACACTGCGCGATGAGAATATCTGGTATCACGATATCGACCTCGACAAGCCAGGCGCAAAGCTGGACGCCCGCCTGAATTTCCCGCTGCGTGGCAATGTGACGTTAGGTTTCCGCCAACTGGAGAACAGCCGCTGGCCCGCCACCCCGCTGTATACGCTCAGTATCAACTCTGCTGAGCTGGCGAAAACCATCGCCGGTGATGGCGTATTAAATGTGCGTCTGCAATTACGTGGCGGTAGCAAAGAGACCGGCCCGGAATACTTCGTCCTCAGCGATGCCTGGCTGCAGGATGGCACACCCGTTGCCGCTAACGCCTTAACCTTAAAACTGAATACGCTGGCAGACCGCCGCCACAGCGGCAGCCATTACTGGATTGATAGCGGGAGTGTGTACCTGAAATGAGCAAGACGTTAAACACCGCACAGGCCGCCATCGAATGGGTAACGGACGTACGTACACGCGCGGCACGCCTGGATGATGAAGCAGATTCCCTGCTGGCTCAGCTCACGTTAGCCGCGGTCAATGAAACCGCGCTCAATGAGACATTCGCCGCGCCGGGTTGTGTGGGATTGTACGGCCACTCACAGGCGGCGAAAGCGCATTTGCTCTGCGCATTGTGCAGCGATTCGGGTGGCAAACTGAACATCATCACGCCGGATCGCAGCATCGATTACTTTACGCACATTAACCCCGGCCATGCGCCAACCAACATGGCTATTCGCTTCACCCGCGACGAAACCCCATTGGACAGCGCATGGCCGCTGCGCCTGCGGTTGATGAGCGAGGCGGAGCTGGTTCAGCTGTTTATCGCCCAGTTCTGTGCGTTACCTGACAACCGTCAGGTTGAAAAAGCGATCATTGAGACGCGGTTAGAAAAATGGCAGACGCTGCGCCAGCGCCATCCTGTGCCGGGGATCTGCGCACAAGACGTGGCCACCATCGCGCGTTTCTGGCGTTCTCGTGTTCCCTCAAACCAGCAGCAAATTGACGATGCGCTGTGGCACCAGTTTGCCATGCTGCTTCCGGCACTGGATCTCACCACCCGGGCACATGCCTGGGCATTACTGTGGGGAGAACAGCCAGAACTCACGCAGCAGTTTCTGGCACTGGCGCATACGCTGCAGCAAACCGGGCATGCCAAAGAATTAGCTGCGCCGTTTAGCCTGCTGGTCGACCATTTCGGCTTGCCCGCCGAAAGCTTTCTCACTCAGGCGGCACTGGCCGGGAACGACGCGCTAAGTGATGTGGTGGTGCATCCCATTGCCGAAAATCAGTTGCTTAATGCGGTCAGCCTGTCACTGGAATCACTGGCGCTGTTGACCCGCGAACTGGTACTGACGGTAGAAGACGCGGTGCTGGAGAGCGCGGACCTGCTGGATATCCCCCTGGCACCGGATGCGCATCCACACCCGCTATGGCAAGCAAAATTAGGGTGGATGCTGGAGCATTACCGCCAGTGTCTGCAACCCGATGTGTTAGTCATCTGCAACGCGGTATCCACCCGTTCGCAGACGCCGACCGTCACCCGCACACTACTCGGTTGGATCAACGATACCCAACCGCTGCACGATGCTGCGTTACCGGGCGTGGTGTGGGCCATTACCCCACAGGATGCACGTTTTAGCACCCAGCAGAACCTCGATGAAGCCGTTCAGCAATTACTGGGCAAACCCGGACTGCACTGGGGCACGCTGCAGGCGCTGGATAAGCACAGTTTACAGCGGCTGGTTGAATGGTTGTCGCAGGCCACTTCGCCCGCTCAGCGTCAGGCTCGGTTTATCTCTCTGCACGAGCAAATCCAGCAGCGAATTCGCGCCACGTTAATGAGCTGGCTACACACGGATGACGAGACGACCGGGGCGAGTGAATCACTTATTCGCCAGTTGCAAGCTCAGGCGGCAAAACATGGCGAGCTGCTGGAGGGACTACTGCCGCCTATGCGCAGCGTGGAATCGTTGTTACGTATTCAACAACCGCGTGAGGAGCAGGTTAGCGGCTTATTTAATGATACGATCGACCTGTTTGCTGACGCGCGAGATACGTCTCACCCGCAAGAGAGTGAAGAGACCGGATACCTGGCGCATAAAATGTGGATCAACCATGTGCGCCAGTGGTGTCGTAATGAGAATAACGCGCGTCGCCTGCACCTGGAGCCGGAAACTTTAAGGCAGGTTGCTGACATCCTGGTGACCACCAGTTACCGGCTGGAGATGCCGCAACGCCTGCACGCTATTATGCAGCGCGAGAACGTCTGCGCAGCGCAGCTGCACGCGGATATCGGTGATTTTATTACCTGGCTTGGGTTTGCTCGCGTTGCCGAGGAACAGCGCCCTGCCAGCAGGATCCTAAAAGGTGCCGCTATCTTTAGCGCCCCGCCGCAACAACCGATGCGTCGACTGGCAAAACTGGACGAGCAACCTCGGCATGGTGCCAGCCGATACGTGTATGACTGGTTGGTTGCCCTGTACACCCGCGCCAATGAAAACGTCGGCTATCAGCATCCGCTGGACGTGACTGACGCTGACAGGTTGCGATTAATCGCGCTGCTAAAGGCCTGACGACGTCATTAGAAAAGAGAAAACAGGAGTGCGACGGGAAAGCTCATCAGCCACGTCGCCCCGACTAATACCGCGCTGAGAAAGCGAATACGCTTTTTATCGCGCGATAGAAACCAGGTGATGATAGCCGCGATGGCGGCCATTACCGCATAAAAAACCAGCATGTTTTGGTACAAAGACATTTAGGGCATCCGGGCCAGAAGGGAAAATCGCGCGCAATATGCTCTTTTTTATGACGCACATCAAGTTTTATTCATTTTTTTAAGAAAACTGGCGAGAAAACAACCGTTCTCCGTAATGTTCAGATTTCGTACTATTGCGGATAGTTTTAACCCGTACTATACCCATAAGGGTTAAATCGAAAGGTGGCAAAAATGAATGTTTCCAGTAAAACCGTAGTACTGATAAATCTCTTTGCTGCTGTAGGACTTTTCAGCCTGATATCCGCAAGGTTTGGCTGGTTTGCTTGATGTGACTCTTGTTGATTAATTGCAGCGTCTGCTGGCAGAGAGAACATTCTCTCTGCCATTGATGTGCGATCTTCCCACTGCTTCACCTGCCAGTAAATTATCCTTAGTGTGTAATAGCCCTAACCTTTCTGCGGTAATGAGATAACGAATCCCGGCATGCTTTGCCCCCTAAACTGTTCCGTATGAAGTGGTCTACTGAATTTGGACCCCTTTCAGGAATTGTGTCACTGGGATGGTACATCACCGTCTGATTCGCCCTCACCCGCACTCTCTTTGCTTTGAATGAACCGGAGTGCCAAATAGAGGTCTGGAGCCAGAAGCATGTCATCATCATTCATTGTTGGCCGGCTTTCTTTAAACCAGCGTGTTAATTCCGTTTTCCGGCCCGCCAGGATTAACGTAATCTGTCGACTTTTCAGGTCACGCTTTAACTCATTAATGGTGGCCAGGACACTTATATCTGAATAGGTGAAGCAGGCAACGGCATCAATAACCACCCATTTAGGTTGTAATGTTGTACCATCAACTAAGTTCAATACCCGACGTTTAAAATAAGCCACATTAAAATAGGTCAACGGGGAGTTAAATCGATACATCAACACGCCCGGAACCATTTTAATATCGGTTGAATTACCTAATGAGTGAATCATTCCATTTTCGTCAGTTCCCAGTAAGTGCTCAGAAGGACGAAAGACTGTACGCAGGAACTGTAACAGACCGAGCAACACGGCAAGCCCGATTCCCTGGATTACACCGATAATTAACACACAGCCAAAGGTGAAGAAGGCCAAACGAAATGCCTGTTTATTTCTTCGCCTCAGGTTCCATAGCCCACGTAAATCAATCAATGACCACGAGGCATACATTAGAACAATACCTAATGCAGAAACCGGAATAAACTGTAATGGCTGAGTAAAAAATACGACTATGATACCGATGAGTAAGGCTGCGACCACGGAAACCAGCTGACTTTTCCCCCAGTTGAATCATTAACAGCGGTTCGGGAATCGGCTCCACTGATAGCAAACCCCTGAGATAATCCAGACATGAGATTCGCAATACCCAGAGCTCTAAACTCAGCATCAGCATTAATGTCATAGCCATTTTTCGCGGCGAAACTACGGGCGGTCAGCATAAGACTGACAAAACTGACCAAAGCCAGGTTCAGCGCCGGGATCACTAAATCACGCATCAGACCTGGCTGGAACGCCGCCCAGTTAACGACGGGTAAACCAGGCTGAAAACCGTCCCCCCCAATAGTGGTAATCCCATGATTTTGTGCTGATGTTCCCCATACCAGCGCCGTTGTTATCACAATGGCAATCAACGGTGCTGGCCAGTGGCTGCGATACGTTTTGATAACCATTAAAATAACTAACGTTAAAAGTGATAGTCCTAAGGTTAATAAATGGCTGTCTGCGATTCGGCCTGGCAAGGCAATTATTTTTTCAATAACCTGCGCCTCATCAAGTGTGATCCCTAAAACCTTACCTAATTGCCCGACAATAATCGTCACGGCTACGCCATTAAGCAAACCAGTAAGAATGGGATGAGAAAGCAGATCGGCAAGTGCGCCCAGGCGAAATTTACTGGCAAGCAGGCACCATCCGCCCATCATCAATGTCATGATGATCGTCAGTTGCCAGTGCAGTTCGGGATTACCTGCAGAGAGGGGAAACACGACGGCCGCAATCACCGCGCAGGTTGTAGCATCAGGGCCAACAATAAGCTGACGTGAAGAACCAAACAGTGCATAAGCGATCATCGGTAAAACGCAGGAATACAGCCCTACGATTGCCCCAACACCCGCCAACTCAGCGTAAGCAATAGCAACGGGTAGTGCGACAGCCGCAACAGATAACCCGGCTTTAACATCATGTTTTAGCCAGCTTTTATCGTAGGCTAATAAATTTTGTAAACCAGGCATGTAATTTAAAAAAAATTTTCCGAACACTTTATTCTCCGGATATTGTTCTTACCCACGCAATGTTGGCACACTTCTGAGTGAGGTTCTGGTTATCTAATGCTCCCGGAATGAGGCCGCCACCGTTCAGGCCCTAATAACCTCAACCATCTTATTATTCTGACTGGTGTTAAACATAGTTCAAAACCGACCGTGCCTTCTGATCCCAAAAATTGTCCGCTGAGTGCCAGCAGCGGACATTAAGCATGGATTTATGTAGGGGAAAGTGCGATTAGTGCAGTTGCAATATTAATAAGATTTCGCTCGCTGCCGAATAATGAGCAAATCCAGTATACGATTGTTGGTACTCCGCTCAATGATACTGCTCCGGCCGATAACATCAACGTATGTATCGGGCCGGTCGTCAACAACTTGCTGTTTTACGTACTTTCGCGAGTCTGGACCCATTCTTCATGGATCTTCTGTACTTTAACCCACAGTTTTTTAAGCGATATCTCAGGAACGTTTTCGAAAGTCAGACCGAATTCTTCATCAAGCACTTCCTGCCACTCTGGTAAAGACGTTGAGATGTGAGTCGTAACGACTTCGCCATCGGTTTTTGTTAAAACGCAACCTCGCAGTATCGTTTTGCCGTGTGGCTTCCGGAGTTGTGCAGTAACAACTTTTGCATATCCGGATTCAGGGGAATGCATATTAAAGTGATGACGGTCTACGAAATCACTCATAGAAGCGGGTTGCTCAGCCATATTCACGCCTGCGATCCAGCACGATGGATCGGCAATGAGATGCCAATCGCCCACGCCGTCCTTGTCCATGGCTTCCATGCCAAACTGCATCGAGTCCTGGTTAACGGTAGTATTCATCAGAGGCATTTGCTCATGAAGCGCATCGCCAAGACCGACATCCACCCACCATCTCCCGTTGGGATTATTTTCACTCGGCAACCCCTCAGCGATGATAGCTGCATGGTTTTCCAGTTTTATATGCTCGGGGCCTTCAGCGCCGTGGACGTTTGCTGGGTGAATACTCACACGATAACCAAGGTGGGTGAGTAGCGTATGTAAGCCGCCATTGAGCTGAAAACAATAACCACCTCGTCGGGTTGTTGCCGCTCTTCTGAAACTTTCCATGGCGTCAATTCCCCAATCCTGACCAAGGTGGATCCAGAATGTTTCGTAAGGGATCCGCTCTACATGAGCTTGATGTAAACGGGTAAGTGCCTCAATGGAGGGTTTTTCTGCGTCAAGGCCAAGGCGAGCCAGATAGGCTTTTACTAAATCGTTCATGTTAATGTCATATTCCTAAGTCTGTGCATGTTGCATTTTTGAGAGTTTATCAGAGGGAGGGTTTGGAACTTTAAAAAGGACTGATGGCGTCAGATAGATTCTAAATCTGCTCCAGGCAATACATTTTCTCTATAATTACGGGCATTTCTAACTGAAAGTGGCTGTATTTTATTACCCACATTCAGTACTGTGTAGCGTCTAAATTGAGAATAATGTTTTCATATTTGAGAGGAGTCGATGGACTTAAATGCCTTAAAGATGTTTGTTCTGACAGCCCGCTGCGGTAGCCTTTCTGCAGCCGCGCGGGAAAACAACATACCGCTTCCGACGCTAAGCCGTAGGATCGCTGAACTTGAGCATGAGCTGGATGTTGTTCTGCTAGAACGCACTGTGAAAGGTTGCAGAGCAACAGAGGCGGGTAAAAAATTGCTGGATCAGGCCAGTTCGGCTATTGATACGCTTAATGATGCCGAGCAGTTCCTCACCACTGCCGATTCCCGCATTACAGGCCGATTACGCCTGACAATGCCTCAATCACTTGAACCGTGGTGGGAAATCATCAGACAGTTTCAGCGTATATATCCGGGTATTGCCATTAACGTTTATACGACTGAACGTCGAGTGGATTTAGTTTCTGAAGGTATTGATGTCGCGCTGAGAGTTGGAAGCATCTCTGATGATGATGTCGTTGCGAGCCATCTCATGGATTTCAGGCATATTCTGGTCGCCAGCCCGGCGCTTTTTCAGGGCAGTGAGCCCCCCAAAGAGCCATCAGACCTGATGAAGTATCCCTGTGCCGCCTGGGGTTCGGTGATAGGCGCGCGTCCGGTGTGGATGCTCGGTGAACATACCTACGATGTTCCAGCGACCTTCATCGTCAATGATTATCTTCATTTGCGCTCTGGAGCCCTTGCTGGCGACTACATTACTGAGTTACCTGCTTTTTTTGCTGCGGAATACATTAATAGTGGAAAACTGATTGAGGTTTTACCCCAGACACGTTTGCCCTACTCATCATTGCATCTGGTTTATAAAAAACACCGACATGTTTCCACGGCGGCCAGAGCCTACATAGAATTCTGTAAGGCTAATGTACACATACTAAAAGAAAAAAGCCGCGTACCCTCAGATGATGAAAGTATGTATCCATGAATTTGAATTATCAGTCAGATAGCGTATGTAGGTAAGGCGGTGACCGATTCACGCGGTGAGTTCAAGGGGTAGATGCAACGCTATCCTTAATCGAAGGGATGTTGCCATGAAACCCAGATACCGGGCATCAGCGAAGTGATGTTCATTAAGAGAACGGAACGCGACTCCAATGTATGTAAATTAGCCTGACCTCGCGGATATTTCCAACTTACCGCCGTCCGATGGCGACGAGGCCAGTGCCGCGCATAGTATAGACACCCTTCTACTAGTAATTAGCTATCCGTGCGTCTATGGCCATGCGCGGGTACTGATTTTACTCGTGTTTAATCATCACATGGCGGATAACAGTGTAATCCTCGAGTCCATAAACCGACATGTCCTTACCGTAACCGGAGAGTTTTTGCCCGCCGTGCGGCATTTCGCTCACCAACGTGAAGTGGGTGTTGACCCAGGTACAGCCATACTGCAAGCGGGCGCTGAGGCGATGGGCACGACCGACGTCTCGCGTCCAGACCGAAGATGCCAGCCCGTATTTTGAATCGTTAGCCCATGCCAGAACCTGAGCCTCATCATCAAACTGGGTGATGCTGACCACCGGGCCGAAGACTTCCCGCTGAACGATAGCATCGTCCTGATTCGCGCCCGCCAGCAGCGTTGGGGCAAAATAGTAGCCTGCACCCTCTACTTTTTTACCGCCGGTGATGACTTTGATGTGCCCGAGCGCTTTGGCCTCATCCACCGCTTTGGTGATGCGATCCAAATGAGCCTGAGAGCTTACCGGCCCCAACTCTGTTGATTCATCATTCGGTGAACCGGTTTTCAGGCTGGCGACCGCCGCACCCAATTTTTCGACCAGCGCGTCGTAAATGCCTTTCTGCGCGTAGATGCGACAGGCTGCGGTGCAATCCTGCCCGGCGTTGTAATAACCGAACGTGCGTACGCCGCTCACCACCGCATCGAGATCGGCATCATCAAAAATAATAACCGGGGCCTTGCCGCCCAACTCCATATGCGTGCGCTTAATCGATGGCGCAGTATGCCCAATGATGTGTTCACCGGTAGCAATAGAGCCGGTCAGTGAAACCATGCGCACTTTTTCATGACCGGTCAGCGGATCGCCCACGGTTTTACCACGACCAAACAGCACGTTAATCACGCCTGCCGGGAAAATATCTTTCGCCAACTCCGCCAGCTTCAGTGCCGTTAATGGGGTAATTTCGGATGGTTTAATCACCACGCAGTTACCTGCCGCCAGCGCCGGTGCCAGTTTCCACGCGGCCATCATCAGCGGATAGTTCCACGGTGCGATAGACGCCACCACCCCCAGCGGATCGCGACGGATCATGGACGTATGCCCTTCCAGATACTCCCCGGCCGCCAGGCCGTTGAGCGTACGTGCCGCACCGGCAAAGAAGCGGAAAACATCCACAATCGCCGGAATTTCATCATTTAGCACGCAGTGAAAAGGCTTACCGCAATTCAAGGATTCCAGCTCAGCAAATGTCTGCGCGTTTTCGGCGATAGTGTCCGCCAGCTTCAGTAACAGCTCTGAACGCACTTTCGGTGTGGTTTGCCCCCAGCTGGCAAAAGCCTCGTCGGCGGCACGGACGGCTGCATCAACCTGCACGGTTGACGCCTCGGCAATTTCCAGGATCACGTCACCGGTAGCAGGGTTATAAACCGGCTGCTTTTCACCTTCACCGTTAACCAGTTCGCCGTTAATCAGTAATTGATGTTGCATAGCAATTTCCCATATTGTCGTTTATTTACCGTTTCCGGCGAGAGTGTCGCCTTCACGCGTCAGCCACCAGGCCCCTAAAATCGGCAGTGTTGTGACCGCCATCACCAGCAATGCCACTACGTTGGTCACCGGGACATCACGCGGACGTCCCAGTTGATTGAGTAGCCACAGCGGAAGTGTTCTTTCGTGTCCGGCCGTGAACGTTGTTACGATGATTTCATCAAACGACAACGCAAACGCCAGCATGCCTCCGGCCAACAGCGCCGACGCAAGATTCGGCAGCACCACATAGCGGAAGGTTTGCCAGCCGTTCGCCCCCAGGTCCATTGACGCTTCAACCAGACTCCATGATGTGCGACGAAAACGGGCCACAACGTTGTTAAATACCACTACCACACAAAACGTCGCATGTCCCACCACGATGGTCAGGAAGCCGGGTTCCAGATTGATGGTTTTAAATGCAGTCAGCAGTGCCAGACCGGTGATAATGCCCGGTAGCGCAATAGGCAAAAGCAACAACAGCGATATTGCGTTCTTGCCAAAGAAATCCCGCCGCCACAGGGCCGCCGCCGCCAGCGTTCCTAGCACCAGTGCGATGGCCGTCGACAGCGCGGCGATCTTAAGTGACAGTGTCACTGGTTCCAAAATATCGCTACGCTGTGCCGCCACGCTAAACCACCGTAGCGTAAGCCCCTGCGGTGGAAAGCTAAAAGCGGCTTCCTCGGTATTAAACGCATAGGCGGCGATGATGAGGATGGGAAAGTGCAGGAAAATCACGCCACCCCATGCGGCCAGTTTGAGTAAAAACGGTGCGCGTTCAGAGTGCATCAAACGCTCCCAGACGCTTCACGAACGCCAGATACAGTGCGATTAATACAATCGGCACCAGGGTGAATGCCGCCGCCATTGGCATGTTGCCGATAGCCCCTTGTTGCGAATAGACCATGTTGCCGATGAAAAAACCCGGCGGCCCCACCAGTTGCGGCACAATAAAATCACCCAGCGTCAGCGAGAAGGTAAAGATTGAACCAGCAGCAATACCGGGGATAGCCAGCGGCAGCACTACATAGCGGAAGGTCTGACGCGGGCGGGCGCCCAAATCCGCCGAGGCCTGCAGCAATGACGGCGGTAACCGTTCCAGCGCAGCCTGTACCGGCAGGATCATAAAAGGTAGCCAGATGTAGACGAAAACCAGAAAACGCCCTAATCCTGACGTCGACAGCGTATTCCCGCCCACGGCTGGCAGCGTCAGAAACGCGGTCAGGATCGGCTCCAGCCCGAGATGGGTTAAAAACCACTGCGCCACGCCGTCTTTAGCTAACAGCAACGTCCACGCGTAGGCTTTGACGATATAGCTGGCCCACATTGGCAACATGACGGCGATGTAAAAAAAGGCTTTCATCTTGCCGCTGGTGTAACGCGCCATATACCACGCCATCGGAAACGCCAGAATGGCGCTGGCAATAGTCACCGCTATTGCCATGGTCAACGTGCGTAAAATGATGTCGTAATTCGCCGGGTTAAACAGCGCCTGCAGGTTCGCCAGCGTCAGATCTGGCGTAACGGACATGGTGAAATCGTCAAAGGTATAAAACCCTTGCCACAGTAATGTCAGCAATGAGCCAAAGTAGACGACACCAAACCACATCAGCGGTCCGAGCAGTAGTAAAAACAGCCCCAGCCCCGGATTACGCCAGAAATAACCTGAGATTTTGTTCAACCTGGTGGTCTGGGGAGGTGAATGTAAAACGTTCATCGCCATTCACCTCTCCTCAACCAGCGGGACCATCACGTCACGTGACCACGAGGCCATGACCTGCTGACCCGGCGACAGCGTTGACGGCAGCGTTTCTCCCGTCAGGTTCGCCTGGCTTACCAGCAACTTTTCGCCACCAGCCAGTTTTAGCTCAAACCGCGTCGCGGCCCCCTGATACTGCACCGCCTGAATAACGCCCGGCGCCTGCACTTCTGCACCAGGATCATTCAAGCGAATGTGTTCCGGGCGCAGAGAGAACATTCCCTGCAGGCCGCAGACATTCTCCGACATGGCGGTATCAAAGACGTTTGATGTCCCGACAAAGCTCGCCACAAACGGCGTGCGTGGGCGCATATAGAGTTCACGGGGAGAGTCCACTTGCTCAATGCGGCCGTTATTAAACACCGCCACGCGATCGGACATCGACAGCGCCTCACCCTGATCGTGGGTAACAAAAATGAAGGTAATGCCCAGCGCCTGCTGTAGTTTTTTCAATTCCAACTGCATCTGTTCACGCAGTTTAAGATCCAGCGCCCCAAGCGGTTCATCCAGCAGCAGCACGCGTGGTTCATTAACCAGTGCGCGGGCGATCGCCACGCGCTGGCGCTGTCCACCGGAAAGCTGCGACGGTTTACGCTCATAAACGAAGCCGAGCGCCACCTTCTCCAGCGCTTCTCGCGCTTTGGCATGGCGCTGTTTTTTATCCATCCCTTTGACCATCAACCCATAGGCCACGTTATCGAGGATCGACATATGCGGAAACAACGCGTAATCCTGAAATACCGTGTTGACGTCCCGCTCCCAGGGCGGCAACTCGCTGGCCTGCTTGCCAAAAATGCTAATTGCGCCGCCTGACAGCTGTTCAAAACCAGCTATCAGGCGCAGACAGGTTGTTTTGCCAGAGCCGGATGGCCCCAGCATAGAGAAAAACTCACCATCGTTAATCGCAATACTGACCCCATCGACGGCACGAACATCCCCGTACAATCGCGAGACATTGTTAAATTCCACTGCGTACGTCATAAAACCCCCAGCGGAATCAGCGACCGCCCATAATGGCTATGTAATCTTGCGTCCAGCGACTGTAAGGAACGAACTTGCCCCCTTCGGCGATCGGCGTTTTCCAGAAGGCGATTTTGACGAAATAGCTATAGCCATTGGTTTCACATCCTTTTTCACCCAGCAGCGGGCTGGCTTTGCATCCCTCAGGCACGACCGGCAGCGATCCAAACCAGGCGGCAACGTCGCCCTGCACTTTCGGGGTTAATGACCAGTTCATCCATTTGTAAGCACAGACCGGATGTTTTGCTTCGATGTGCAACATGGTGGTATCCGCCCAACCGGTAACCCCTTCTTTTGGGAAGACGGTGGCGACAGGTTGCCCTTCAGCCTTCAGGGCGTTAGCTTGATAAGGCCATGCGCTGGAAGCGACAACACCTTCGTTTTTAAAATCACTCATTTGCACGGTGGTGTCATGCCAGTAGCGATGGATCAGACTATGCTGATCTCTCAGGACCTTAATGACGGCCTGATACTGTTTCTCGGTCAGCTGATAGGGGTCGGTAATGCCCAGTTGTGGTTGGGTGGCTTTAACAAATAACGCCGCATCGGCGATATAAATCGGACCGTCGTAAGCCTGGACGCGCCCTTTATTGCTTTTGCCGTCTTCCAGGGTTTGCGCTACAAACACCACTTTCCAGCTATCCGGCGGCGTTGGGAAGGTCTTGGTGTTGTACATCAGCAGGTTTGGCCCCCACTGATACGGTGTGCCGTACACTTTTCCCCCGACATTAAACCATTCGCCGTTGACTACACGCGGATCGATGATTTTCCAGTTCGGAATAAGTGCAGTATTAATAGGTTGAACACGTTTCCCCATAATTAAACGCAGTGACGCGTCACCGGATGCCGTGACCAGGTCATATCCGCCTTTTGCCATCAGGCTAACCATTTCGTCTGAGGTGGCCGCCGTTTTCACATTCACCGCGCAGCCCGTTTCCTTCTCAAACTGTGAGACCCAGTCATATTGTTTATCCGTTTGGCCACGTTCGATATACCCCGGCCAGGCAATAATATCCAGGCGTCCTTCTGGTTTATCTAATGATGTTGGGGGTTCAGTTGCGTGGGCGGTCATCAGTGTCATACTGAGCGCACACAGGCTCGTGAGGGCAAATTGCTTGCTCATAACGTCTTACTCCTGTCGAAAAAAAATAATGAGCGGCAGCCTTGCCGTAAATATATGTCCTTTCCTAAAAGTAGTCGGGGTGTTGGCAGCGTTCCTGCTGGCGCAAGGAAATTTAATCAGGTTGTGAGCTAACGCTCATTACGCTGTCAGTTATTGCAACGTTATTTAATCTTCTGGAGTATAGACAACGAGTTAGATGCACGGAGGGGAATAATTAGAGGTATTGATATTTTGTATGGTTGCACCTGAAAAAAATAACATCGTGATTTTACTGGTGCTATTTCAAAAATAAGAATGGGCTATTCTTTTATATTGAATAGCCCATTCATTATTATTTCATCATCTCGCGAATTAATTTCCCAAGTTGTTTCACTGCCTGCTCTTCGCGTTCTCCCCAGTGCCATGCGGTATTGAAGCGAAAGAAGCGTGTCCAGGTTCCTGACGTCGAGAACATTTTCCCCGGTGCAATGCTGATATGGTGCGCCAGTGCCTGCGTGCTGAGCTCGCCCGCATCAAGCGGTTCAGGCAGTTCGAGCCACAGAAAATAGCCGCTATCGCTATGATGAATTTTGACTTCCGCCGGAAGATGGCGCAGCAGCGTTTGCCAGGCTTGCTGTTTGCGTTCTGCCAGTTGACGACGTAGCCGACGCAAATGCGCGTCATAACGCCGGGTAGAGAGGTAATCCACCAATGCGAGTTGCATCGGGGAACTGGTTGATAAGGTGCTCATCAACTGAAGCCGCTGAATGCGCCGCGCATGCTTCCCCGCCGCCACCCAGCCAACGCGAAATCCGGGTACCAGGCATTTTGAAAACGACGAACAGTGTAGCACTCTGTCGCCACGATCCCAGGCTTTGGCGGGCAGCGGTTTTTCACGGCCAAAATACAGCTCGCTGTAAACATCATCCTCGATCAGCATCACGTTGTATTTTTCCAGCAACGCGACCAGATGGGCCTTTTTCTCTGCGCTGAGCGTAAACCCCAACGGGTTTTGGCTGTTGGTCATCAGCCAGCAAGCCTTCACCGGATACTCTTGTAAAGCCTGCTCCAGTGCGACGAGATCGATCCCGTCCTTGACGTCGGTGGCAACAGACAGCGCTTTTAAACGCAGCCTTTCAAGCGCCTGCAAGGCGCCGTAAAAACAGGGATTTTCGACAATCACCCAGTCGCCAGGTTCGGTCACTGCCTGCAGGCTCAGGTTGAGGGCTTCCAGCGCCCCGGCGGTAATCACAATGTCATCCGGCGAAATAGTGATCCCCTGCTGTGCATAGCGACGTGCAATGGCATTACGCAATTCGGCATTACCCGGCGGCAGGTTTTCAATCACGCTCATTGCCGTCGCCGTTTTGCTCACCTGCGCCAACGAACGGTTAAGCTGCTGCAGGGGAAATAAACGGGGGTCGGGAAATGCGGACGCAAACGGCATCACCGAAGCATCCCGGCTGGCCTGCAGCATGTCAAAAATATACGTGTTGATATCGACCGCTTCATCGCGCACAACCTGCGATTGCGGGGTTGCCGACTCACGTTCGGGCCGCGCGGCAACATAATAGCCGGATTGCGGCCGCGCAATGATCCGCCCCTGACTTTCCAGCAACTGATAAGCATGGCCGACGGTCATAAAACTCATCCCACTGGTCGCCACCTGTTCACGTAAAGAAGGTAGACGATCGCCGGGTTGCCAGACGCCAGAGGCGATTTGATCGCGAATTTGTTCCGCCAGCCGTTGATATTTTTTCATGATGATTCTCGGGAGTCAGATGCAGGTGACGCTCGCAGTGTATATCAGTCAATAAAATTAACAACATTCTGACAACTGTTATGGGATTGTGTTTTTACTGCATTGTGAACGAAAGCGGTTAACCACATGCTCACACCGCGAGCCTGCACAGCATCAATTTTCGTCGCGTACTTTAAATAGAATAAATAATTGATTTTATGGGTGTTTAAAAAATGAAGTTTTCATATCAGTACCGCTAACAAATAACAGCACAGCAACTGTTATGGTTAAAAAGAACTGTTCTGTTTCTGCCCCCCACTGTTCCTCAGGCATAGAATTGCGCTAAATCAATTTTGCCTGCGGAGTTAAGCATGTTCGGTCTTGACGCGTTTCACCTGGCGCGCATCCAGTTCGCGTTTACGGTGTCGTTTCACATCATCTTTCCGGCCATTACTATCGGTCTTGCCAGCTATCTGGCGGTGCTTGAAGGTCTGTGGCTGAAAACCAAAAATCCCACCTGGCGTTCGCTGTATCATTTCTGGTCTAAAATATTCGCCGTCAACTTTGGTATGGGCGTGGTTTCGGGCCTGGTGATGGCCTACCAGTTCGGCACCAACTGGAGCGGTTTTTCCGAGTTCGCCGGGAGTATCACCGGGCCGCTGCTGACCTATGAAGTACTGACCGCCTTCTTCCTCGAGGCAGGATTCCTTGGCGTGATGCTGTTTGGCTGGCAGCGCGTGGGTCCAGGTCTGCACTTCTTCGCCACCTGTATGGTCGCGCTGGGCACCATTATTTCAACTTTCTGGATCCTCGCCTCCAACAGCTGGATGCAAACACCGCAGGGTTACGAAATTATCAACGGACAAGTCGTGCCGGTGGACTGGTTTGCCGTCATCTTCAATCCGTCCTTCCCCTATCGTCTACTGCATATGTCCGTCGCCGCCTTCCTGAGCAGCGCCCTGTTTGTCGCGGCGTCGGCGGCCTGGCATCTATTACGTGGAAATAATACGCCGGCAATTCGTGCCATGTTTTCAATGGCCCTGTGGATGATGCTGATCGTCGCCCCATTACAGGCGTTGATTGGTGATATGCATGGACTTAACACCCTGAAGCATCAACCCGCCAAGATTGCCGCCATTGAAGGTCACTGGGAAAACGTGCCCGGTGAACCGACCCCGCTGTTGCTGTTCGGCTGGCCGGATATGGAACAGGAGCGCACCCGCTACGGGCTGGCAATACCCGCGCTGGGCAGCCTGATTTTGACCCACAGTCTGGATAAACAAGTTCCGGCTCTGAAAGAATTTCCGAAAGAAGATCGTCCTAACTCCACCATGGTGTTCTGGTCGTTTCGCATTATGGCGGGACTGGGGATGTTGATGATCTTGCTCGGCACATTTGCCCTGTGGCTGCGCTACAAACAACGCCTGTATACCTCGCGTCCTTTCCTGCGCTTCGCACTATGGATGGGACCCTCCGGTCTGATTGCCATTCTGGCCGGATGGGTGACCACCGAAGTCGGTCGTCAGCCGTGGGTTGTTTACGGCCTGCAACGGACGGCGGATGCGGTTTCCGCACATGGCGATTTGCACATGAGCATCAGCCTGATGGCCTTCTTTGTGGTTTACAGTTCGGTCTTCGGTGTGGGCTACAGCTACATGATCCGCCTGATCCGTAAAGGACCGCAGGAAGATGACCCGACGAGTCCGCCAACGGGTACTCCTGCACGACCGCTTTCCGCTGCGGTCCTCGATTCTCAACCGGAGGCACATCGCTAATGGGTATTGATTTATCAGTTATCTGGTTCGTTATCATCGTGTTCGCCACCCTGATGTATATCGTGATGGATGGTTTCGACCTTGGGATTGGCATTTTATTTCCGGCCATTCAGGACCCCGACGATCGCGATGTGATGGTCAACAGCGTCGCGCCGGTCTGGGACGGCAATGAAACCTGGCTGGTGCTGGGGGGCGCAGGCTTGTTTGGTGCCTTTCCGCTGGCCTACGCGGTGATCGTCGATGCGTTGACCATCCCCTTAACCCTGATGCTAATCGGCCTGATTTTTCGCGGTGTGGCCTTTGAGTTTCGTTTCAAAGCAACGCCCGCACACCGGCCATTCTGGGATAAAGCGTTTATATGCGGTTCAATCCTCGCCACCTTTACCCAGGGCGTTGTCGTCGGTGCGGTGCTTAATGGATTCTCAGTCAGCGGACGCAGCTACAGCGGCGGACCTTTCGACTGGCTCACCCCTTTCACGCTGTTTTGCGGCGTGGGCCTGGTGGTGGCCTATGCGCTGCTGGGTGCGACATGGCTGGTGATGAAAAGCGAAAATCCACTACAGGATAAAATGCGCAACGCCGCCAAAAAACTGCTGCTGGCGTTGCTGGTCGTCATTGCCATTATCAGCCTGTGGACACCGCTGGCGCACAGCGCCATTGCCGATCGCTGGTTTAGCCTGCCAAACCTGTGGTTCCTGATGCCGGTTCCACTCCTGGTCGCGCTGATCAGCCTGTGGTTGTGGCGTTCGCTGGGCCAGCAGCACAGCCATGCACTGGCGTTTATCCTGACGCTGGGGCTAATTTTCCTCGGTTTCAGCGGACTGGGGATCAGCATCTGGCCGCATATCATTCCACCGTCCATCACCCTCTGGCAGGCGGCAGCCCCGCCACAAAGTCAGGGCTTTATGCTGGTAGGTGCCTTGTTGATTATCCCAATAATCCTCGTCTACACCTTCTGGAGCTATTACGTTTTTCGCGGCAAAGTTCAACCTGGTGAGGGGTATCATTGATGCAACAATCAATCTTGAAACGCCTGATGTGGCTGGCGATCCTGTGGGGCGGCAGCGTGCTGGCCCTGGCCGCTGTTGGCATGGCCTTCCGTGTGCTGATGACGGCTGCAGGTTTTAAGTCCTGAGTCTGCATTCATATTGGTCGGGTAGCGTAGCGTTACCCGACAGCTAAAATCCCAACGTTATATAAACAAAAATGCAATAACCGGCGAATTGATGAAACACCGATTGCCTTTAACCCGATTAAATAATGAAATAGTCACCCGACGAAATTACAGCAATTTTTGTTAAAACGTACCAGAGGGTGAATGATGTTTAAGAAAGGGTTAACGGTGTTATTGCTGACCAGTGCGCTTTTTTCTGGCCAGCTTTTCGCTACTAATCAGGGACATGAATATCTTCAGGTGCAGGATGCCGATCACTTATTACGTCACACGGCTGACAGCGATGAACTGCGTATGACGGCGGAAGAATCCGCCGCCGATCTCCGCGAACACCATCACTGGCAAAAATCACGCAAACCCGATACCCATCAAAGTTAACGCTTAGCCTTTACGCTTCGGCAGCGTTTTCATCAGTTCATCCGGACTGACGGAAGCCACGATGCTGCCCGGCAACGGCATTTTCAGAATGTGATGTTTCATCTTGCCGATGACGTGCATTTCGCACGGTCGGCAATCAAATTTCAGCGTCAGCACATCGTCACCGTTGACCAACTGCATTGGCGTCGCTTTCCAGCTTTTGATGTTACCTTTAGCCTGTTTTGGGCATAGATTAAAGGCAAAACGCAGGCAGTGCTTGGTAATCATCACCGGCACCTCGCCTTTTTCCTCATGCGCTTCATAAGCAGCATCAATCAGCTGAACACCATAACGGTGATAAAACGCGCGCGCTTTATGGTTATAGACGTTTGCCAGAAAACTCAGATGCGTTTGCGGGTAAACCGGGGCCGGGTCGGCTACCGGTTTGCGGCGGCCACGCTGGTAACTGGCCAGTCGCGCTGCGTCCAGCATTTCAACGGCGTCACGACGCAGCTGATTAAGCTGACCGTTCGGCACAAACTGTGCGCCCGGCAGATTCACCTGAATATCACGGGCGTAATACAGCGTCTGCCCAAGCTTTGCCAGCCCCTCCTGCAAATTGCTCAGCGCTTTTTCCGCGTTGTTCGCTTCCTCAAACTGGCCGTCCAGCGTGTGGGTGATGCTCACGCCCTCTTCGCTGGTGAGCGTCAGGATCAGCTGTTCCTGCCAGCCGCCCAGTTCAATATCGACCGCCACGCGACGTTCGCTGGACGTTTTGGTCAACGCCTGCTGCCAGTTATGATCGAGGTTACGATTCAACGGATGATGCGGACGCACTTTATGCAGATCGGCCGGCATTTCATTCGGCCAGACCCGATAGCGGTTGTTCCCCGTTTTCTCGACGGTATTGGCGCGAAATCCAACCACATCGCGTTTGATCAACACGTTCAGACCATCGCCGTTAGCCAGCGGCTCCGTCACTTCAACATCAAGGTGATCTTTTCCCACCTTCAGCACTTCGCCTACCGGCAAGCCGATAAACTTCGGCGAGTCAAATGCACCGATATCCCCTTTGCGGGCGGTGACAAAGTAATCTGTGCTGCCACGGTGGAACGTTTTGTCCGTTGAGGGGGTAAAGAAATGTTCTGTACGACCGGCTGAGGCACGGGCCAAATCACCGCGCTGTTCGATAATCGCATCCAACATCTGGCGATAATGGGCGGTGATATTTTTCACGTAGCTCATGTCTTTGTAGCGGCCTTCAATTTTGAAGGACCGCACGCCTGC
This sequence comes from Citrobacter sp. wls718, assembly GCF_005280945.1. Taxonomy (NCBI): domain Bacteria; kingdom Pseudomonadati; phylum Pseudomonadota; class Gammaproteobacteria; order Enterobacterales; family Enterobacteriaceae; genus Citrobacter; species Citrobacter sp. wls718. The sequence continues at coordinate 16,505 of NZ_SZWV01000016.1, read as the reverse complement.
GTCGATCAACGCGCCCAGATTAGCGGTCTGATCGTTATCTTTCATCGACAGCAGGTGTTTTTCGTATGACACCACCCGCCCCTGATCGTCTTTCAGGGTATACGGCAGGCGACAAGCCTGAGAGCAGTCACCACGGTTAGCGCTGCGCCCGGTCTGGGCGTGGGAAATATAGCATTGGCCGGAATACGCCACACACAACGCACCGTGAATAAAAAACTCAAGGGTCGCGTCGGTAGCCTGATGGATGGCGCTAATCTGTTCCAGACTCAGCTCGCGCGCCAGTACAATCTGGGTAAACCCCACATCGCCGAGAAACTTAGCCTTCTCGACGCTGCGAATATCACACTGGGTGCTGGCATGCAGCTCAATGGGCGGAATATCCAGCTCCAGAATCCCCATATCCTGTACAATCAGGGCATCAACGCCGGTCTGATACAGGTCGGTAATCAACCGCTGAGCGGGTTCCAGCTCATCATCGTGTAAAATCGTGTTCAACGTCACAAAGATTTTTGCCCCATAGCGATGGGCGAAAGGCACCAGTTCAGCAATATCCTTCAGGCTGTTACTGGCATTATGACGTGCACCAAACCCCGGTCCACCAATGTAAACGGCATCTGCGCCGTGCAAAATGGCTTCGCGCGCAATCGCGGTATCACGGGCCGGGCTTAACAATTCAAGACGATGAGGTTGCTGAGGCATACGGTTGTTACCATCCAAAAGCGGTAAAATGGCGGCTATTGTAGTCAGAAGCGCGACGTTGCGAAATAGTTTTCCCTATTAACTCCGTGGGTAATGGATGAGCGAATGAAAGTGAACCGGCAGTTCACTGCTGTTCCGATAACTGTGTGCGGTATCCCCGGCAAAACGCACTCCCTCACCGGTTTTTAACGTTCGCCATCTGCCGTCAATGTCCATATCCAGCAGGCCATTAATCACCACCACATGTTCAATAACGCCGGTCTCATGCGGGGTAGATTCGCTAAGCGCTCCCGGTGCCAGCAGTATCGAAAAATGGTCAAAGCAGAGCTGTGGATCCCACGGGAACAGCGGCGTGACGATCATCGCCTGCTGCTGCGGGTCGAATGCGGGCGTGCTCTCCGCTTCCGGCGGCGTGATAAAGCTCGAAAAGGGAACGTTCAGTCCGGTGGCGATTTTCCATAATGTCGCCACCGTTGGGCTGGATTCGTTGCGTTCAATCTGCCCCAGCATGGCTTTTGACACGCCGGTCTCCTGCGCCAGACGTGCAAGGCTCCATTCCCGCTGCTGACGTAACGCCCTGAGCGTGGTCGCCAGATAGTGGGTAACATTGTCCATTCGTTATCTCCCTCGATCTCATGTGGCAAAGCACTAGACTATCACTTGCACGCTATAGCGCACAGTGCTACAGTGACCGACCGTTATAACGCACACGGAGTCGCTATGCGCACATATTCACTCCCTCTGCCTACCGTACTGTCTGGTTTTGTTGCTGTGCTGGTCGGCTACGCCAGTTCAGCGGCGATTATCTGGCAAGCGGCGATAGCCGCCGGGGCAACTACCGGGCAAATTGCCGGCTGGATGACCGCGCTGGGCATCGCCATGGGCGTCAGTACGCTGGCATTAACGTTATGGTACCGTGCGCCGATATTAACCGCGTGGTCAACGCCCGGTGCAGCGCTGCTGGTCACCGGTCTGCAGGGTGTCACTATTCAGGAGGCAATTGGCGTATTTATTGTCGCCAATGCGCTGATTGTCCTGTGCGGCGTGACAGGATTGTTCGCCCGACTGATGCAAGTCATCCCTCACTCGCTGGCGTCAGCGATGCTGGCTGGGATCCTGCTGCGTTTTGGCCTACAGGCATTTAATAGTTTGAACAACGAGCTGCTCCTGTGCGGCAGCATGCTACTGGCGTGGTTGGTGCTCAAAGTTGTCGCCCCGCGCTACGCGGTCATTGCTGCGATGTTGGTGGGAATAATGATTGCTTTGATAAAAGGTGACGTTGTCACTAACAACATCACTCTCTCACCGGTGATGCCGGAATTTATCGCCCCCCATTTTTCCCTCGCCCACAGCATCAGTATTGCTTTGCCGCTGTTTCTGGTCACCATGGCCTCGCAAAATGCCCCCGGCATTGCCACCATGAAGGCCTCCGGCTATTCATTACCCGTTTCGCCGTTGATCGTGTTCACCGGCCTGCTGGCGCTGTTGTTTTCCCCGTTTGGCGTCTACTCCATCTGTATTGCCGCCATCACCGCCGCGATATGCCAAAGCCCGGAAGCGCACCCGGACGCCCAGCGACGCTGGTTAGCGGCCGCCGCCGCG
>NZ_SZWV01000016.1:13606-14133 GCF_005280945.1 Citrobacter sp. wls718 | reverse complement strand
CCCTGCCGGTGAGCTGGATCCAGATGCTGGCCGGTCTGGCGCTGCTGGGGACGATTAGCGGCAGCCTGTATCAGGCGCTGCATCACGAAGCCGAGCGTGACGCGGCGATTATCACCTTTCTGGTCACCGCCAGTGGTTTGACGCTGCTGGGGATTGGATCTGCATTTTGGGGATTAATTGCCGGAGGGGTGTGCTACACGGTGCTGAGATTAGCGCGCCGCACGTAGCTGCGAGGGCGTTTTGCCCGTCACCTGCTTAAAACGGTTGCTGAAGTGGCTGGCGGAGCTAAACCCGCAGGCCATCGCGATATCAGACAAGCTGCGGGAAGAGTAACAAACCAGCTGCTGCGCCAGCGCCATACGGCGCTGCATGACATACTGATGGGGCGCCATGTTCATCGACTGGCGGAACATTCGAGCGAAGTGAAAATCGCTCAACGCCGCTTCACCTGCCAAATCGCTCAGGGTGATGGGGTACGCCAAATGCGCGTCGATATAGGCCAGCACATTACGCAAGGTGACGGGCGC
>NZ_SZWV01000016.1:4892-13578 GCF_005280945.1 Citrobacter sp. wls718 | reverse complement strand
CCCGTCACCACCGGCGGTCGCCATTGTACGTTACTGTAATGCTGGATCAGGTGCGTTAATAACAGCGAAGATGCGGCGCTCAGCGTGAGATGGTTAGCAGGCTGTTGCCAGTCATTACCAAGCAGAAACTGGCGGTACACAGCGGTGATCCCCGGATCGCTGCCGAAAGTATGTTCGTCCAGAGTAACGCTATAAGGGCTCTTATCCCAGACTTTCTCCCCCACCTCACGCAAATGCGCGTCGGTGCAGTAGAGATGCACAAACGACAGATCGTCGCGGATATCCCAGCTGGATTCACTCTCTTTAGGCATCAGGCAGAAGCGGTCCGGGCCACCGCCGTTCTTCCAGCCGCCCGCCGTTTTGTGGTAACTCTCATAGCCATCTGCCACATACAAACTGAGCGTATGGTGATCGCAATATTGGGTGATGGTATCGCGTTTGTTCGACCACGCCGCCAGCTGGATCCCAGAATGTAACGCAACCGATTCATGCAGCACGGCATTATGTTTGCGTAAGTTTTCAAAGGCATCGTAGGGCTGAGGCATACCATCACTTTCAAAGACGTTGTGAGCAGACTTTCAGTCTATCTCAGCAACAGGGTGTTAACAGCCATCTTTTCCGCTTTGCATAAAAAAAAGCGCAAGATTTTGCAAGTCTCCCGCAATCGGATGAAAGCGCCCTCGGAAGTGGCGTGGCACAGTCTGCCTTTGAATAGGCAAAATGAGAGCGATGTATGAACGCACTGTTGTACAGTCTGGTGGTGGTGATATGGGGCACGACATGGATTGCCATTTACCTGCAACAAGGCCCGGTTGCCGCCCCTGTTTCTATCTTCTGGCGCTTTGCCGTTGCCAGCACGGTGATGATAGTCATTCTGCTGGTCAGCGGAAAATTGCGTAAGCTTTCCGCACGTGACCATCTGTTTTGTTTGTTACAAGGCGGCTGCGTTTTTTGTTTTAACTTCTGGTGTTTTTACACTGCCGCCGCATGGATCAATACCGGACTCGAATCGGTTATTTTCTCAATGGCAGTCCTGTTCAACGCGGTTAATAGCTACTTGTTTTTTGGTCAAAAACCGCCGCGACGTTTTTATGTCGCCGCCGGACTGGGCCTGACAGGCATCGTCACCTTGTTCTGGCAAGATTTAGTCAACAGCGGGTTAAATCATTCACTGCTGCTGGGCATTGGCTTGAGCGCCCTCGGCACGTTTGGTTTCTCACTGGGCAACATGATAAGCCTGCGCCATCAGAAAAATGGCCTCGAGGTGATGACCACCAACAGCTGGGCGATGTTATACGGCACCGTGTTGATTGCTACCATTGCCCTGGTGCGCGGCGACAACTTCACACCTCAGTGGACCTTCAGTTATCTTAGCGCGCTGTTGTATCTGGCAATTTTTGGTTCGGTGATTGCCTTTGGCGCCTATTTCACGCTGGTCGGACGTATCGGTCCCAGCAAGGCGGCCTACAGCACGCTGCTTTTTCCACTGGTGGCCCTGACGCTGTCTACGCTGTATGAGGGGTATGTCTGGCAGATTAATGCCATTGCCGGATTAGTGCTGATTTTACTGGGGAATTTGGTGATGTTCACCCGCCCGGAAATGCTGATGGGGAAACTGCTGTACCGCCGCCGGGTCGCCTGAAAAAAATCGCACCTACCGCAGAAAGTAGACGGTGCGTTTTTCATTATTGCTTTTTATTTACGTCAAACATGGAGGCATCGGTCGCCATGTCATCAACAACTTTCTTCAACGTTTCGAACGCCATCGGCGTACTCTCGTTATTCAGATCTTTGCCTTCGCCCTTACGGACAACTTTAATTACCGGCTTATTGGTTGCCGCATCGATCAACTCACCCTCAAAATAGAGGTGGGTATCCATGGTACGGTGCCCTGTTGCCATTTGTGTACCGGCAACAACCAGTGCAACCGGAACCACTTCATAGAATTGCAGCCCTTCTTTACTGGTATCAACACCAGTGATCGCCCCGCGGAAAATCAAAGTACGTGGGCCAGGCGTTGTCACCAGCGGCTTACGCTTACCAATGGAGGTTTTCATTTGAGTATTGGTATAGCTCAGCAGCCTATCAAGAACCTGTTGTCCAACCTGAGTGGTTGGTTTAGGAACCGGATAATACGTAATCGGGTTATAAACGATATTGTCGTATTTAGATTCATTAAAGCTAGGGTCAACCCAACGAAGCACCGGTTGCCCCGTTGCTGATTTAGTTTCCTTCAGGCCAGAATAGTCTTTTAAAAACCCAGAGTATTTCTCCGGCTGAGTCACTTTTGATGCACAGCCAGATAATGCCAACAGGCCAGTAAGCACTGCAACTTTAAATAAAGTTTGAGTACGCATGAAACGGTCCCTTTAGTTTTCGCAATGGTGCCTGAAAAGAATAGCAAATCAGAATCATTTTGGATGCACTAAAAATGGTAAGGACCGCACAATTTTATCTTAACGTTATCTTAACGTTCAGCACAAAAAAAATGCTGAACGTAGAAAGGCTTATCACAAATGGGTAGGTTAACCAGCTTTACGCGCCAACATTGTTGCAAAGCGCAGTTTAATACGGTTGCCGTTCTCATCCGTACGATGAAGTTCACCCACATCTTCGTTATATTTCAGCAGATCCCATCCGGTGTAATAGCGGCGTAATTCTCCGGTTTTAAACGCAAACGGGAACCCAACGGTGCACGGAAAATCATCGGTATCCATTGCCGCGACGATCAGGTTATATCCGCCCGGTTTGGTGCAGCGTTGCATATTTTCAATCAAGCCCGGGATAGTTTTTGCTTCGAGGAACATCATCACCACGGTGGAAAGAATAAAATCATATTCACCGTCAAAGCGTAACGCATTGAGGTCCGCTACCTCAGCGTGCAGATTGGTCAGCCCTTCTGCGTCTTTAATGCGCTCAAGGTTGGCAATGCTCATTGGGTTTTTATCCCACGCCGTCACGTCATAACCGTTAGCCGCCAGGTACAAGCTATTACGACCATTCCCACAGCCTAAATCTAATGTTTTGCCTGGCGTAACAATTTTTGCCGCCTCGACAACATCGGAATGCGTGCGGGTTAAATCATATTTCTCAGTAAAGTAGTTTTCGTCACAACGGGTCATTATTTATCCTCAGATTTCAGTAATGCTGCACGCTCCGTGCGAATAAGCAGTTTTCCCTGCATCAGCAATGCAAACGTGCGTATCAGTAATAGCGCAATGATAAAATTGGTAAAAATAAACAGCGGGATCGCCAGCGTATGAAAAAAACCTGACTCGCTGCCGTGGCCTAAATGCAGCCCCGTCGTTGCCAGCGCCGAGACACCGAACGAGAAGCTCCAGAATGATGCATTAAACGGCTGAGACAGATACCACGGCATGAGACGCAACATGAACAGCAGTTGCAGCAGGCCATAGCCGAACAACATTTTTGCCAGCGTATCGCCTTCGCCACCGTTGACGCTGAGCCAGGCACTACAGGCCACCAGCGCCGGAGCCAGTTGAATACCCAGCGAGGTACGTAATACCGCCGGCAGTTCACCAGAACTGCGTAAACGCTGCAGAATAACCGGCTCAAGGCTTAACCAGGAGAAGACGCCCGCCCCGAGAAACACCAGCCCGGCATCAGTGTAACCAAGCGCGCCGCAGGCCATGGCGCTGATAAAGTTATTGGCCACGGTCGGCAGATACAAACCCGGCGTGGTAGCTTCTTCCGGATGAGAACCCCGCCACAGCCCTGCCGTTTGCCAGGCTGCGTACGACAGCTGGATCACCACCCCAATACCAAACAAGACCACGGCTAAGGGCCGGCACCAGGGTACAAAACCAATCGCCACCAGCATGGTGGTGGCAGGGAAAAGACTGACAAAGCTGCTCATCACCGGGTGGCGTATTTCCGCAAGCACGCTGTGGGGAAAACGCACCAGACGGGTCATAAATGCCAGTGTCAACAGCCCCCAAATGACCATCGCGAGGATCACCAGACCGTCACCTATCCAGTGACTCACCGGCCATATCTGACTGGCATATCGCCAGGCAAAACCCATCCCGATGGTTCCCAGTACCATGCCAAAATAACCGGCCGGAAGATTAAGAACTCGCTCACTGTATTTGTTATTACTCATTTTGTTTATTTTTTAAAGTATATTTGAAATACATTTTATGGAATTTACGGCTGTTTAGCCAGTGCTGAAAACTTTGCTACGTTTAACTAAGGTGCGCAACTGGGAAATTCTTTATGACCAAATACCGTCTGAGCGATGAGCCACGTTCCTTCAGTTATCAGGATAATGGCCACAAAAAAAACGTATTGCTACACCAGGTCATCGCCCTCACCGACTTTAATGATGTGCAAGCCGGTACGCCAGGCGGCTGGATTGACGACGAAAGCGTGCTGGCGCAAAACGGTGATTGCTGGATTTACGATGAGAATGCCATCGCCTTTGCCGGGGCGGTTATCTCCGGCAACGCCCGCATTACCCGTGCAAGCGTGATCAGAGAGGGGACGCAAATTGGCGATAACGCATGGATTGACCAGGCAGAAATCAGCCATGGCGCAGAAATACGTGACAACGTCACGATCAAAGATTCGACTGTCCGTGGGGAGTGCCTCCTTTCCGGTGAGGCTCGCGTGTTGAGTGGTTCAGAAATCATTGCCGCCAAAGGATTAACCCGTGAAAGCGACCAGATTTTGCACATTTATGACCGCGCAACCGTCAGCAACTCGCGCGTTGTGCATCAGGCGCAAATCTATGGCGACGCTGTCGTCAATTATGCCTTTATCGAACACCGCGCCGAAGTTTTTGATTTTGCGCGAATAGAAGGCAATGAAGAAAATAACGTCTGGATCTGCGATTGCGCGAAAGTTTACGGCCATGCTCGGGTTACCTCCGGAACTGATGAAGATGCCATTCCTACCCTGCGCTACAGCTCACAGGTGGCGGAGCACGCCGTGATCGAGGGTAACTGCGTCCTGAAGCATCACGTGCTGGTTGGGGGGCATGCGCGCCTGCGCGGTGGCCCAATCCTGCTTGACGATCGCATTCTCATTGAAGGCCACGCCTGTATCCAGGGCGAAGTGCTGATCGAACATCACATTGAGGTTACCGGCCAGGCTTGCATCGAGGCCTTTGAAGGCGACGCAATTCATCTGCGCGGCCCGAAAGTGATCAACGGCGAGCAACGTATTACCCGCACGCCTCTGGCAGGCTTATTCTGAGGCGCAATCAATGATACGGGCGTAGAGATTCACATCATGGTACTCACCGTTGAGGAACTCCGCCTGCTTCAGACAACCTTCCAGCAGGAAACAATTGCGCCGTGCGACCTGATTGCTTTCACGGTTATCTACCCGGCATTTAATGATAAAACGGCGGATCTCACCGCGCTGCGCGTAATGTTGAATAAACGCCTGTAGCGCCCGGGACAGTATGCCTTTCCCCTGATGTTCTTCATCCAGCCAGTAACCAATATAGGCAGCTTTGTTCAAAGGTTCGATCTGGTTAAACGAGATCACCCCCACCACGTTCTGCTGTTCAAAAATAAGGAACATTTTGGCGTAGCCGCGCTGGTGCAGCATCATATTACCCTGCACGTTCTTGCGTGTGTCATCCTCGGATTCGACAAACTGTGGCCAGTTCAGCGACTGCTGCAGCCAGCGCTTATTTTTGAGTACCAGTTGATGCAATGGCGTGACGTGTTGCTCTTCGACTGCCCGCAGTTCCAGCGTGTCGCTGACGGGGATGACTTCTGGCATGTTTATCTCCTTCACTTTCGTTAACGGGGCATTTCTGACTGGCATCCGCAGATATTAATCTATTTATCACCCCGGACATCATACTTTTATGCTGTAACAGCAATCACTTAGCGACAATCTACCGCGCTGAACCCGCTACTCTGATTAACCGGGCATCCTCATGGGGATGATCCGCAATGATGACAATAATACCGCTATTTTTTTGCTAAGGAGCAAGCATGGCAGCACCTTTGGGTCGTTTAGCACTTATCCCGCTGTTTCTGATCACCGCCTGTCACCAACCCGTTCCCACCTCGCAGACCGGTCCCGTGCCTTATGCAGTCAGCAAGCAGGTGGTGGTGGATAATACCACCCTGGAGATCTCCCGCAGCGCGCTGGAATATAATATCCACAAAGTTCAGCAGTTGCTGGGAGATAAAACTCGCTTGTGCGCCATTCTCAAAGGCGATGCGTACGGGCACGACCTGTCTCTCGTCACGCCGGTGATGATGCAAAATGGCGTGCAGTGTATTGGCGTCGCCAGCAATGAAGAAATCAGCATCGTGCGTCAGGCCGGTTTTACATCACAACTGATGCGCGTGCGTAATGCCACGGAAAAAGAGATGCGTCAGGCGGCAGATTTTGATACTGAGGAGCTGATTGGCAATCTGGACATGGCGAAACGTCTGAGCGCCATTGCTCAGGAGAAAGGCAAAACCATCCGTATTCATCTGGCGTTGAACTCTGGCGGGATGTCGCGCAACGGTCTGGAAGTCAGCACGGCGGCCGGACTGGAAGAAGCCCGCGCTATTTCGGCCTTACCCGGACTGAAAATTGTCGGCATCATGTCGCATTTCCCGGAAGAAGATGCCGCGGTGGTCAAGCGCGATTTGGCCCGCTTCAATACCCAATCAGCCCAGGTTCTCAAGATTACCGGGCTGAAGCGCGAAGACGTGACGTTGCATGTGGCCAATACCTTCGCCACGCTGACCGTGCGTGAATCATGGCTGGATCTGGTGCGCGTTGGCGGAATTTTTTATGGTGATACCATCGCCAGCACAGAATACAAACGCGTGATGACGTTTAAATCATCGATTGCGTCGGTAAACCATTACCCGAAAGGTAATACCGTCGGCTATGACCGTACATATACACTCAAACGCGATTCCGTTCTCGCTAACATTCCGGCAGGTTATGCTGACGGCTATCGTCGCGTGTTCAGCAACGCAGGACATGTGCTGATCCGCGGCCAGCGGGTACCGGTGCTGGGTAAAACGTCAATGAATACGCTGATTGTCGATGTGACCGATTTGCCGCTGGTGACCTCTGGTGATGAGGTGGTGCTGTTCGGTAAACAGGGCAAGGCACAGGTTAGCGCAGAGGAAGTGGAAGAAATCAGCGGTGCGCTGTTCACCGAAATGTCGATTCTATGGGGCGCGACGAACAAACGGGTTATGGTCGATTAAGTCTTTGACAGGAAGGGCTTCCCATTTTTTGCGGAAAGCCCTTTTACACAGTGAGAGCCGTACTATTTAGCTCTCACTGACACTCTCTTTTTGCAGGATTTTGAGCAGATCTTCCTTCAGGTGAAGTTTCTGTTTCTTCAGGCGAACAATATCCAAACTGTATCCCCGACCATCCGAACCTTCCAGTCTGGAAATCTCATGATCAAGGCTGTTGTGTTTTTCGAATAAAGACAGAAAGCGAGGATTCTCGGATTTCAGTCGGGAAATGAGGTCTCTGTATTCTGGAAACATACTTTCTCCCTGTTAGTGGACAAAAAGCGTGTATAAGAAATACACACCTTCAGCTTACCCATTTGACATAGGGAAAAATGCGAACAGGATCGAGTAAATAGCGTACAGAATGTTTCAGCAGAGATGATGTCTGTGACTCCCCTTCAGGAGAGCCACAGACCGTGCGATTAACGCATTTCGCGGTCGTCGACGTACTGACGTTTATCCGGTGCTGGCGGGAAATACTGATACAGCCAGGTCTCGCTGATCGCATCGCCCTGACAACGCAGGAACATGCGCATATCTACCGGATCGGTTGAGTCAGAGGTCGGATACCAGTCAAACTGAATACGATAGCCATCGATCGGCTCAACGTAGAGGATTTCAATCTGCTTCGCTTCGCCGCTGGAGAGCGTAATCACCGGCTCAATACCTTTCGGCGCAGCGGCTTTCAGATCGCCACCGACGAAGTCAACGGCAAAGCGGCGCGCCCATTTTTCCGGGTAATGCTCGCCCGGTGCCCACCCTTCCGGGAATCCTCCCATGCCAGTGCGGGTTGCCAACACGCGCGCCAACGGTGAGCGTACCGGTGGCTGTGCGCTCCAGTACAGGCGATATTTGAACTCCAGATCGTCACCAGCTTTGATCGCCTTCTCCGGCTGCCAGAAGCAGACAACGTTATCCAGCGTTTCACCGGTGGTTGGGATCTCCATCAAGCCAATGGTCCCCTTGCCCCACTGGTTACGCGGCTCGACCCACAGGCTTGGGCGCTTATTGTACCAGCCCATGATGTCCTGATAGTGGGAGAAGTCACGATCCAACTGCAACAGGCCAAAGCCGCGCGGGTTGTTATCGGTGTAGGCATTGAACTGCAGTTTTTGTGGATTGTTCAGCGGACGGCAGATCCACTCCCCGTTGCCGCGCCACATTGCCAGGCGGTCGGAGTCATGGATTTGCGGGTGAATGGTATCGCACATCCGACGTTCGTTATTACCGCAGCTGAACATGCTGGTCATCGGCGCAATGCCGAGCTGTTTGATGTCTTTACGGGCGTAGACATGGTTCTGCACATCCATGATCACCTGCGTTTTCTCACAGTGGATCACAAATTTAAACGCACCGGTTACGCTTGGGCTGTCGAGCAGCGCATACACCGTAAAGCTGGTCGCGCCCGGTTTGACCGTTTCGAACCAGAACGCGGTAAAGTCAGGAAACTC
>NZ_SZWV01000016.1:0-4833 GCF_005280945.1 Citrobacter sp. wls718 | reverse complement strand
CACGCGCCGACAAACCGTACTGATAGGTGTCATCGACGGCGCGGAAATAGCTGGCACCGAGGAAAGAAACCACATCGCGACGGGCCAGTTCCGGCGCTTTAAACACGCGGAAACCAGCGAACCCGAGATCGGTTTGCCCTTCGAGCTGTTTGGTATCTACGCCCGCATCGTTGTATTTGAACAGTTCAGGGCGGAAGTGGATCTCACGCGCCAGATGCGTACTGTCATCAACCGAGAACATGCGCACGCGGCGACGAAACCCCATGCCGACATGGAAAAACTGCGCGTCCAGCTGACGATTTTCAACGTTATTCCACAGCGACTGCTCGGCGTCGTACTGAATACTGTTGTAAGCCTGAGGCGTGAGTTTCGCCAGCGTATCCGGCAACGCGCGCGGCGCACCGCCCCACGGTTTTTGTGCCAAATCATGGGCCATTGATTGCAGTACGGAAAAATCAAAACGTACGGTTTTTCCGTCTGCAATGTCAGACTCTGCCGCATAGGCAGCACGGGAAAAGAGTGATGCAATACCACTGGTTCCGCACACGGCGGCCATTGCCATTGAACCTTTAATAAATCGTCTACGATTCATGCCTGAAAGTAAGTCCTTCTGGTCGTGTGAATGGTCCCGCGCCGGTCAAAATCTGCGGCAAGAGAGTGCACATTTCTGACCGCTCACTCTAGACAAAATTCATTAATAATCCAATTGTTGGTCGCCGATTATCTGTACAAAATCGAAAATATATTATGTCGATGGGAACAGACCGAATCCCGTGTAAATTCCATTAAAGTAAACCACAGCGCCGTTTACTGCGCTCTTCAGCCTCCCGATACAGCACAAACTCATCATAAACCGCACAGCCCAGCGCCTGTTCAAACGCATCCCGACTGGCGTTACCATGACTGCGCGCCTGGGTTTCATTGCCCAGATTAGACTGGAAAATGCCCGCAGCGCTCACCGGTAAGAAATCTTCGTAGGTGATCGGTTGAGCCACCAGCCAGCCTCGTTCGATCAGCGGCTGCGGGTCATCCTCCGGTCGGATCGCCTGACGATGCGCCTCGCCCGACGGCGTTAGTCGATAGCGGAACCAGGCCAGCCCCTGCTGGCGTAGCAAAAACTCACTGTCAGGGAAGGCTTTAAACACCTCCTGAAGATGTAGCTGGTGCGTCAGGTTGTCTTTACCCGTTCCCGCGTGACTCAGAAGTTCATCATATAACTGCCTGCCTTTTGGGGTCAGCGCCACGCCGCGCTGTTCAATCTCGCCAAAACGTGCAGTGTGCGTACCACGCATTTCACCGGCAAACAGCACCGCCTCCTCCAGCGCTTTAAAGCTGGTCTGGCGCAGCAGAATAGGCACCTCGCGACGCGGCGGCCCTTCAATAAGGATTTTCGGTTCAATGCCACATTCCGGCATCATCGACTGCACACGGTCGATATCCAGCGTGCGTGGCGTCAGGTGGTTGATGTGGCAACCGGGGAAACACACCACATCAGCAATCAGTCGATGTTCGTTGTGTAGCGCGTGATAGGTCTCTTCATCTACCGTAGCATGCTGATGCCAGCGGAAGGTTTCCAATGCTTCATGCACAAATTCCTGAGCCAGGGCAGATGTAAAACTACCCTGCGCATCAAACTCGTCCAGTAATTCGTGGCAACGGCGCGTAAAAATATCGCGTTTTGCGAGAATATCCGCAGCCCGCTGGCGTAATGTTACGTTATCGATCAACTCGAGACGCAATAGCGAGGTAAACACCCGAAACGGATTACGCGAAAGCGAAGCATCATCGATGGGGCGAAACGCCGTGGAATGGACGGGAACGCCCGCCTGGGAGAGATCGTAATAGCTGACCGGGTACATGCCCATAATGGCAAACATCCGCCGCAGCGTGGACAGTTCCTGCGCGGTCCCTACCCGGATCGCACCGTGGCGCTCAACGTTAAGACGCGCTAACTCATCCGCATTGGCCAGTTTTTCATGCAGCGTCGGGTTATTTTCCAGTACCGCCAGATTCACATCAGCGACAAGTTCCAGCAACGTGCCGTACTGCGGGACTTCCTGCTGGTACATTGCTGACATTACCTGCGAAAATTGTTCCCGAATCTCATCTGCCGTGATGGTGTTCGCCATAATGTCATGCCTCCAGTGAATATTACCTGGAGTGTAGAGAACGCTACCGAGTCCGGTGGGAAGAATTTACAATCTGTGATTAGCACCCAAACTTTTGATAAGCACGGAGACATTAAAGATCCAGCAATCATGCGGGTCACACTGGAATCATAGAAAACACGAGGCGATTCAGTGTACCCTACCCTGTGACATGGCCTACAGGTAATCGATCACTCTTGCTAAACTATCTCGTTCTCTCACCGTGATAATCTCCTGTTATCACTTCATCGTAGACATATCACACACTTAGCAACACGCACCCTATGTTATGTGCATGCCTCTTGTATGTTGTGTATTGAGTAGTCCATATCATACACAGGTGGGTATAGATTTACTTGTAAATAACTCACGCGTTATAAAACCCTCCTCGTACTACATGCCTCATTGCCATCACATACTGGCTAACACAATACGCGGGAACGCACCACTCAATACCTCCGTGGTTTACCCGTTGATTTACCCATTGAAAGTTAACAATTATGCAGAGCATGAATGGCACTTAAAATAGAACACATATCAACCACAATTAGCCATTCGTGCTCATATCATATGCTTCACTATGTTTATCATTGTGTTTGCTTTTGTGTTTATTGATAATGCACTTCCCCCGTCACTGATGACGGCTAACTTTGAATGCCATGCAATGATTAAGGTAACAGAGTCAAACATAAAGCAAGTGCAAGGGGCCATTCGTGCAGCTACTGATAAGCGTGGTTTTGAATACGTTGTTGCTTCCTTCAATGCGTGTCAAGAACGAGGAGAAATGGATATTGTGTTTAATCTTCCTGTTGGTGAATACCGTCGTTATGCTGCCCTGTTAGCTGATCTTGTTCGCATCGAAAAACAGATGATAGACATGATTTCAGCTACAGCAGCCGTAATGTTGTAGAGGTGTACACAATGAATGTGATAGCGGGTGATGTTGCTATTCATCCTGTTTCATTTATCAATCTTTTTGTGGTCGCTTTTTGGCAAATTATTGAAGATGTGTTTATCTCATATGATGACGGAATGACAGAAACCTATCTGCACAATGCAACTGTACTTATTCAAGATAAGAAGGAAGAAAATCTGACTAACTCACTGATAACCACTCTGATCACGCCTATGTAGAACATAATGGACAAGTTCTAACTTATGTTGATATACAAGGTAAAACTAAAGCACCAAGTGAATAAGCAATTAATATTGTTCAAGAGTTTCTATATAAATAAATCTCAACAGAGGATTTGAAGTTGGAGGCTGGTTTGTTCTCGTGAGCTTTATTATGTTCATGGAATATGGAAGTGATCGTGTTTATTGGTGGTTAGCTTGGCTGACAGACGATCAATTTTATATGGCTGGTTTAGGCGCGGGATTTATTGCTCTAATTGCTTTCATTCCTGCTGTTTGGGTTGGTGCTCTTATGGCTATCACAGCTTCAATTACTTATGTGAAAGACGGCATACGATAAATAAAACGATAAATAAAGAATTAATGATGATAGCACCCTATTAATCCTAAATGGAGTTTTCATAATGTTTAAGAAATCAGTGGTTGCAATGTTAATTGTTCTTCCAATGTCTGCTTTTGCTCATGGTCATGGTGGTCATGGCGGAATGGGTGGTCACAACTTTGGTGGTCATGGTCATGGTGGTAATATTGGTCATGCGTTTGGTAGCCACTCCTTCGGTGGTAAACTGGCAGGGCGTATGAACGCTAGTGGCGGATTCACTGGCTTCTCTAAAGGTTCTATCAACATGAGCGATCATCCTGTTGCTCAGAACATTGCAGACCATACCACTCATACCGCGTCTTTTAAAGACGGCACTTTCATGGGCACAACTACCACCACCATTGGTGATATAACTCGTGAAACTTCTACAGTTGTGTCTGCTGATATGCGTTCTCACACTAAAGCCATCACTAACGGTGAAGTATCTCATGTGAGTATTCGTAGCTATGCTGACGGTATTGGTGGTCTGAGTGTTCATGCTACCAAAGACGGCGACACTGCGATTGGGACAGTGAAAGCATATAACGATGTAGCAAATGCTGGCGTCGTTAACCACATGCTGAAATCTGGTGACATGACTCGTGTTGCTCAGACAGCAATCGCACCAGACTTCCGTAGCCGTACGGTAGCGGTTCGTGACGATACTGGCGTAACTGTCCACATGCAAGGTTATGTGGGCAATGAGCAGGCTGGTATTGGTTATAACAAGCATGTTGCCACCTATGGTGAGTATGGCTTTGAACGTTCAGTGAATACGCTGGGTATTGCAACTGTCGGCATGTATGGTCCAGCTCACTATGCTGAGAAAGTTGCCAACCTGAAAACTGGTACAGTGAAAACGATCACTGACATTACACCACCTGCACCAACTCCTGTGGTGATTCACGTTGTTCCACTGACTCCTGTTGTACCACAGCCAACTCCGGTTGTTATTCATGTAGCACCAGCAGCCGATGTAACACCTGCTGTCGATCCTACTCCAGCAAATGTTACTACTGTGTACAACGATAAACACGGTGATAGTGTCATCTTGTATTGGAATATCTAACTAAAAGCACTGTTTTATACAACATTAGGGCTGGAGAAATCCGGCCTTTTTTTTAGTGGAAATAAATTTGTGAATGGAGATATTGCAAATGATGCTTAATAGACTGGCCCCCTGAATCTCCA
>NZ_SZWV01000017.1:0-2425 GCF_005280945.1 Citrobacter sp. wls718 | reverse complement strand
GTATCTAATCGTGGGGGCAGGTCATGTTATCTGTAAATGAAGTAGACAGGTAAACTTCATTAGTTAGAAGGGAATAGCCTACTTCAAAACTGGTGAGTTCGGGTAAGCTGCTTAAGTTAGGTTCAGTGTTTCTCATGTGACATACCTGTACTGTTTTTTTATACAGTAAATGTTCTGTGAATTTCAGATTTTAGTCAAGGCGAGTGCATAAATTTGGGGAATTTCGTGATTAAAATTAAGCTAACATGTTGTTTTTCATAGGTGATAATTTTTCATAGTATTCTATCGAATAGACATAATTTATTGATTTTTATTAATATTTTTCCGGTCTTGAAAACCGGCGACCCGAAAGGGTTCTAGAGTTCGAATCTCTACGCTTCCGCCAAATACAAAACCCAAGTCGTTATGCGACTTGGGTTTTTTCGTTTTATTCGGTTCTGGTTGCGGCATTTAACGTGTCAGGCAAACAGATTCAGCGTGTTAGTCATGTAAGCCGTGGCTTAACCCCATGAAACCGAGTCCTGTCGCCAACACGTCGAGCCAGGATTGACCGAGATAACGTGTTTGCGACAGTAAACCTCTGTTTGTGTCGCGGATTAGACGTCGAGCTTACGGCCAGCCAACCATTCCACTCTGGCCGGGTCGCGATGGGAAAAGAATGCGCTGGTTGCGGTGTCGATCGCGGTGATGTGCAGCATGTCTTCCGCGCTCAGTTCAAAATCGAGGATGTTGATATTCTCTTCCATACGTTCTTTACGCACCGATTTTGCCAGTGACACGATGCCACGCTGGAAGATCCACCGCAGGACAACCTGACCGACGCTTTTGCCGTATTTCTGGCCTATCGCTGTTAACTCAGGATGCTGGAACAGACCGTTTTTCCCTTCGGCAAACGGGGCCCACGCTTCAGGTTGAATACCACGACTTTGCATCCACGGCACGGCATGCAGCTGCTGATTGAAAGGGTTCACTTCAATCTGATTCACCGCCGGGGTGACCTTATTAAAGGCAATAAGATCGGCCAGTCTGTCGGGATGGAAGTTGCTCACGCCAATAGCACGAATTTTACCTGCCTGTTGCAGCTCTTCCATGGCACGCCATGCACCGTGGACATCGCCGTAAGGCTGGTGAATCAAATACAAGTCAACATAGTCGAGCTGTAGTCGGTTCAGTGACCGCTCGAACTGGGCCTTTGCACCTTCGTAGTTTGTATCGTGTAACCACAATTTGGTGGTCACAAAAAGCTCATCGCGGGCGACGCCGCTTTGTTTTAGCGCGTTGCCTACCTGAGTTTCATTCAGGTAAGAGGCTGCGGTATCAATCAGGCGATAACCCGTTTCGATGGCGTCAATCACCGCCCGCTCGCACTCGGCGGCATCCGTCATCTGGAATACACCAAAGCCCAACAGGGGCATGTTAATACCGTTGTTCAGTGTGACTGTTTGCATGACGTTATCCTTCAACTGTTGTCCCGTAACAGCATAACGCAAACTGATTTATTTGATTAGGTGGAGTAATTCACTAAGCTTTATTAGATGGATTCATTAATCTTATGGAACAACGCTGGTCGGCTTCGAGCCGGAAACGGACTTTATCTCTCCGGCTCCACCCGACCATCCATCAGGATATACTGCGCCGCTTTACGTGCGTATTGATCAATCAAAGGAACAAGCCGAGTAAAATGCTCGCTGGCACAGTGTGCATCGAGTGCTGCCCGGTCTGGCCACTCTTCAATGAAAATAAAATGCCCCAGATCCTTTTCATCCCGGTACAAATCATAAGCAATACACAGAGGCTCTTTCTTCGTTGCCGCGATGAGTTCGCGGTATAAAGGGAGAACGTTGTCGACGCATTCAGGTTTGATAAAATCTTCGGCGATGACTTTTAGCATGCGAACTCCTTCATTAAAAATGGTACAAGGTTTTTTACGGATAATGCCAGCCTCAAGGGCCGGTCAGAGCCAGAAACAGACGCTCAGATTTAATAAATCTGCCGACAAATGGCCAGCAGACTTTTTAGAGTATTAGTTGCGTGCAGCGATAGCCGCAGCGGCACCGCCCATAGCAACAGCGCCTATACGATTGGCAAATCTCACCGCTTTAGGAGTCCGTAATAAAACGCGTGCTCTGTGTGCAAGGAACGTCCAGGTCAGATCGATCGCGGCCAATGTCACCAGCGTAATGCTGGCAAGGATTGCCCATTCACTTACACCGGCTTTTGACAAATCGATAAACGACGGAAGAAGAGCCAGGTAGAACACCATGATTTTGGGGTTACCCAACGTTAATGCCATACCCGCGCTAAACATTGACCATGAAGATGTCCGTTGCGGAAGTTCGTCTGTTTTCTCATTCACAGGCTTGCGCCACATTTTAAACGCAAGCCAGCAAAGGTAGGCGATGCTGGTAATGACTCCAACTTATTG
>NZ_SZWV01000070.1:0-1853 GCF_005280945.1 Citrobacter sp. wls718 | reverse complement strand
GAACTTGTTCGCACCTTCCCTAGATAAGTTGAGATTAGTAGTTTGGGGCCGTCTTCAGGAGGGGGACACTTTATTGTTTTATTTGACCTGCTCCCTAAAGATTGATGCAGATAGATGTTAGTAACGTCCGCTCCTGGCTGTGAGTTCAACCGATGGATGCAACACATTGGTTAAAACGCTCTGCGGGTGATTCATAGTCTAGCGTTTTTCTTGGCCTCTCGTTGAGTTGCCTCGCAACACTGTTTAGTCTTTGCTGGCTGTGAACCGATAAGTCAGTTCCTTTTGGAAAATACTGCCTGAGCAATCTGTTCGTATTTTCATTGGAGCCGCGTTGCCAGGGAGATTGAGGATCGCAGAAGTAAACCTGAATATCTGTGGCTACAGTAAACCGGGTGTGGCTGGTCATTTCAGCGCCCCGGTCCCATGTTAATGTTTTATAAAGCTCAGCAGGTAATTCCCGGGCTTGTTTGATGAGTGCAGATATAACCGTTATGGTCTTGTTGTCCCTGACTTTGGCCAGCATAACAAAACGGGAATGACGTTCTACGAGGGTGACGATATAGGAGTTTTTAGAGCCCTGGATCAGGTCACCTTCCCAGTGACCGGGTATGGCTCTGTCAGCGGCTTCAGGTGGCCTTTCGCTGATAGAGATCGTATCCGGGATTGACCCTAATCCTTTCCCTTTAAGCGATGATGTTCTGGATCTACGCACGACTCTTCCGCTTCTGAGGCACTGCTGCAGCTCTTTTTTTAAAGCTCCCCGGTTTTGTATAAAAAGCGTTTTATAAATCGTTTCGTGTGACACATGCATTTCCTGATTATCCGGATAACAGCGTTTCAGCCAACCGGCGATTTGTTCCGGCGACCAGTCCTGATGCATCTTCTCTGCAATGATTTTACACAATGTGGGGCTTTCAATTAGCTTGCAAGGTTTTGGTCTCAGGGCACGTTCCCACGCAGCAGTATCCGCTTTTGCTGCACGGTATTGTTTTGCACCTCCGTGCCTCTTGATCTCGCGGCTAACCGTTGAGGGGGCTCTTGATAATTTGTCAGCGATGTCCCTGATGCTACGATTTGCTACCAGCCCTCTGGATATCTCCTCTCTTTCATCAAGCGAAAGTGCTAACCGGTGCCGCTTTCGGACAAGGGGACGGTATCCACCAGTCTGATGGATAGTGGGCATGATAGAAGAATGGTATCTGTCGAACATTCTGGCGATATCATGCAGGGAATCACCTTGCTTATACCTGTCCCAGATAATCGCTTTCTGTTCTGGCGTGTAGTAAATGCGAGTTCTTCGTTTCATGGCAACGTCCCCCTTGATTAAGGATAGCGTTGCATCGACCCGTTGAACTCACAGCACGGAACGGACCTTCATTGACGCTATGCCAGACCTAAATTGCTGCTCAGCAGGGATATTAACGCCGCCATTAACTTCACTTACTGGAGGCGTAGCAGTGGCTGGGAAAAGTTGGTTGATGGAGGGCGGATAACCGATTTTATTGAGAACCTTGAGCAAGGCCGGGAATCCTTTCCGGGATTGTGAGCGGTTGAGCAAGCCTACCGGCGCGGTAGTGTTTTGCACATATCAGAATCGAAGCGATGACACTTTCCTACTCCAGACCGGACAAAGACCGGATTCTGCCTTGCTGTGATGAGTCCACCAGAGAGGTGTACAAGTTTGAAATAGTGTTTACTGCCCGTTTGAAGCCGAACTGACAACGTCACTGTGACCGGAAGGGCAGGGAGTAGCTAAAGAGAAATGCTCATGCTGGAGGGAAGAAACAGGGAAGTGTCATTAGCGGCCATCACGACCAGAAATCTACCGGAACCCCAGAAAGCAAAAAACCAGC
>NZ_SZWV01000081.1:0-1292 GCF_005280945.1 Citrobacter sp. wls718 | reverse complement strand
AACCCATTACTGGTTCGCCGCCGCAGATATTCCCGTGGCGAACGATACCCCAGTGCACTATGCGGATGCCATTCGTTGTAATGTTCGAAGGCCTCCGCAAGGTTCTTTACCGCTGTTAACCCGTCGGGTTTCGGCATGATGCTGATGTAATCGCGCTTCATCGTTTTCACGAAGCTCTCTGCCATCCCGTTGCTTTCCGGGCTACGTACCGCCGTATGTTTAGGCTCCAGTCCTACCATTCTGGCGAACTGACGCGTCTGATAAGAACGGTAGGCTGAACCGTTGTCTGTCAGCCACTCAACTGGGGATGTCGGCAGGCTGTTACCGAAACGACGCTCCACGGCACCCAGCATGACGTCCTGCACGGTTTCACTGTCATATCCACCGTTACTGGCCGCCCAGTAAAGTGCCTCGCGATCGCAACAGTCCAGAGCGAACGTGACCCGCAGTTTTTCACCGTTATCACAGCTGAACTCGAAGCCGTCAGAGCACCACCGCTGGTTACTTTCTCCAACGGCCACTTTCCCTGTATGCGCCCGCTTCGATGGCGGTATTTCCGGTTTACGCTCAAGCAGCAGCGCATTCTGACGCATGATGCGGTATACGCGTTTGGCATTGATCACCGCCATGTCGTCAGTTTCTGATTGTCTGCGCAGCAGTGCCCATACCCGACGATAACCATAGGTGGGCAGATCGCCGATAACGGTATGGATACGGGCCAGCGCGTCAGTATCATCAGGCTTGCGCTTGCACCGACGATCCTGCCAGTCCTTCGACCGACGGGCCATGGCATGCAGTTGCGCACGTGAGACCCGGAGGCAACGACTGACAAGGCTTATTCGCCATCCTCCGGCAACAAGGGCACGTGCGCTATCCACTTTTTTTGTCGGCCATATTCAACGGCTTCTTTTAGCAGCTCGTTTTCCATGGTTTTCTTGCCCAACAGGCGTTGCAGCTCTTTAATTTGCTTCATCGCAGATGCCAGCTCCGACGCGGGCACAACCTGTTCTCCTGCGGCAACGGCTGTAAGGCTGCCTTCCTGATACTGCTTACGCCACAGGAACAGCTGACTGGCAGCAACGCCATGCTGACGGGCGACCAGCGACACGGTCATTCCGGGCTCAAAACTCTGCTGAACAATGGCGATTTTTTCCTGAACACTTCGCCGTCTGCGCTTCTCTGGACCTAAAACATCAATCATTCGGACTCCAACGACTAGTCTAAAAACTAGTATTAAGACTATCACTAACTTAAGTGATACCAACTGTCTGGAGATTCAGGGGGCCAGTCTA
>NZ_SZWV01000080.1:0-1380 GCF_005280945.1 Citrobacter sp. wls718 | reverse complement strand
CGAATGGAAGGGACTTCCCCTGATTATGCGCCTGATTAACTCTTGTGCAATCATGGGGTAAACACAACCCCGGAGGGATTCGTTATGACCATTACTACTGTCGGTATCGATCTTGCTAAAAATGTGTTCGCTGTTCATTGCGTTGACCAGAATGGCAAAACCGTTCTGGTTAAATCCAGAGTAACCCGCGCAGCTCTTCCCGGGCTGATTGCTGGTTTGCCGCCCTGTGTTATCGGGATGGAGGCGTGCTCCGGGGCTCATTACTGGGCAAGACTGTTTCGGCAGTATGGTCATGAGCCGCGTCTGATGGCCGCTAAATTTGTATCGCCTTACCGCATGGCTGGTAAATCAGGGAAAAATGATGCAGCTGATGCTCAGGCTATCTGCGAGGCGGTTCGTCGCCCACATATGCGGTTTGTGCCGGTTAAGGATGAGAGCCAGCAGGCAATGCAGTGTCTGCATCGTACCCGACAGGGTTTTATCGAAGAGAAAACAGCAACATATAATCGTCTCCGGGGGTTGATATCTGAATTCGGCGTTATCGCCCCACAAAGTACAGATGCCCTGCGCCACATAGTTTTTGAGCAGAAGAATTCTTTACCACTTCAGGTTCAGCAATGTGTTGATGATTTGCTGGAGCACGTTGCTCGCATTGAAGATAACATCGCTGAATATGACCGAATTTTGTCCCGCATGGCCAAAACAGATCATCGCAGTCAGCGGCTGATGGAATTGAAGGGCGTTGGCCCCACAACGGCCTGTGCGCTGGTCGCCAGTATCGGTAATGCACATGATTTTAAGAATGGGCGCCAGCTGGCAGCCTGGCTGGGACTGACACCATCGCAGTACAGCAGCGGCGGAAAGTCGAAGCTTGGCAGGATAACGAAAGCTGGCGATTCGTATCTGAGAACACTTCTGGTTCAGGGTGCCCGCTCGGTACTGATCGGGGCGGAGAAAAGGACTGATTTATTCAGTCGTTGGGTCTGCTCACTGGTCGAACGCAGAGGATACTGGCGCGCTGTTGTTGCCATCGCTGCCAAAAATGCAAGACTGTGCTGGGCATCATTGCATTACGGTGATGATTTCAGGTTGTACTCAGCCAGCTAAAGTACAAAGCTGTATGACCATCTGTTCTGCAACTCGTTGATGATAAAGGGTTAGACCCCGTGAGGTATATCTGCTTATTGTACAGGGCAAGTGTACCCGACTAACGAACTAGAGCCTCACGAGCGTCTTTCATCAGGGTCCGAATCGATGACGATTCATCATGACCGTTTATAGTACCGCAGTCTCTCCCCTTTATTTTTTTACTATAGTGCAGACAGAAACCGTAAACACCGGCGTTGACATGCCGGGGAAGCCCTTATAGTACAATAATTT
>NZ_SZWV01000077.1:2120-3139 GCF_005280945.1 Citrobacter sp. wls718 | reverse complement strand
CACCCTGACGATGTTCGGGATGGTGCTCGCCATCGGCCTGTTGGTGGATGACGCCATCGTGGTGGTCGAGAACGTTGAGCGCGTTATGGCGGAGGAAGGACTGCCGCCGAAAGAAGCGACGCGTAAATCAATGGGCCAGATTCAGGGCGCACTGGTGGGCATCGCGATGGTGCTGTCAGCGGTATTTATCCCGATGGCATTCTTTGGCGGATCTACCGGGGCAATCTACCGTCAGTTCTCCATCACCATTGTTTCTGCAATGGCGTTGTCAGTACTGGTGGCGTTGATTCTGACGCCGGCTCTTTGTGCCACCATGCTCAAACCGATCGCTAAGGGCGATCACGGAGAAGGCAAAAAAGGCTTCTTCGGCTGGTTTAACCGCATGTTCGATAAGAGCACCAACCACTATACCGACAGCGTTGGCGGCATTCTGCGCAGTACGGGTCGTTATCTGGCGCTGTATCTGATCATTGTCGTCGGCATGGCTTATCTGTTCGTTCGCCTGCCAAGCTCCTTCTTGCCGGATGAAGACCAGGGGGTATTCCTGTCCATGGCTCAGCTACCTGCAGGTGCTACGCAAGAGCGTACCCAGAAGGTGCTGGACGAAATGACGGATTACTATCTGACCAAAGAAAAAAATAACGTTGAATCGGTATTTGCCGTTAACGGCTTCGGTTTTGCGGGACGCGGTCAGAACACCGGTATTGCCTTCGTGTCGTTAAAAGACTGGAGCGAACGTCCGGGTGATGAGAACAAGGTCGAGGCAATCACCGCTCGCGCGATGGGGGCGTTCTCGAAGATTAAAGATGCGATGGTCTTCGCCTTTAACCTGCCCGCAATTGTCGAACTGGGTACCGCAACTGGTTTTGACTTCCAGTTGATTGACCAGGGTGGTTTGGGCCATGACAAACTAACACAGGCGCGTAACCAGCTGTTTGGTGAAGTGGCTAAGCATCCGGATCTGTTGGTCGGTGTTCGTCCTAATGGCCTGGAAGATACGCCGCAGTTCAAGATCGATA
>NZ_SZWV01000077.1:0-2110 GCF_005280945.1 Citrobacter sp. wls718 | reverse complement strand
AAAAGCGCAGGCGCTGGGCGTTTCCATTAGTGATATTAATACAACGCTGGGTGCAGCATGGGGCGGAAGCTACGTGAACGACTTCATCGACCGCGGTCGTGTGAAGAAAGTTTACGTCATGTCTGAAGCGGAATACCGTATGTTGCCGGAAGATATTGGAAACTGGTACGTTCGCGGTAGCGATGGACAAATGGTACCGTTCTCCGCCTTCTCTACCTCACGTTGGGAATATGGTTCACCGCGACTGGAACGCTATAACGGTCTGCCTTCCATGGAAATCTTAGGCCAGGCTGCACCGGGTAAAAGTACCGGTGAAGCCATGGCAATGATGGAGCAACTGGCAAGCAAACTGCCGTCCGGTATCGGCTATGACTGGACCGGGATGTCCTATCAGGAACGACTGTCTGGCAACCAGGCTCCGGCCCTGTATGCCATTTCACTGATCGTCGTCTTCCTGTGTCTGGCAGCACTGTACGAGAGCTGGTCAATTCCGTTCTCCGTTATGCTGGTGGTTCCGCTGGGGGTTATCGGTGCGTTGCTGGCCGCGACGTTCCGCGGATTAACTAACGACGTTTACTTCCAGGTAGGCCTGCTCACAACCATTGGGTTGTCGGCGAAGAACGCGATTTTGATCGTCGAATTCGCCAAAGACTTGATGGATAAAGAGGGTAAAGGGTTGATCGAGGCGACGCTGGATGCAGTTCGTATGCGTTTACGTCCGATCCTGATGACTTCGCTGGCCTTTATTCTTGGCGTCATGCCGTTGGTTATCAGCTCCGGCGCAGGGAGTGGCGCGCAGAACGCCGTTGGTACTGGCGTAATGGGCGGGATGGTTACAGCAACCGTACTGGCTATCTTCTTCGTTCCAGTGTTCTTTGTGGTGGTTCGCCGCCGCTTTAGCCGCAAGAATGAAGATGTTGAACACAGCCACCCGGTTGATCACCATTGATTCATCGCTAATGAAAAGGCCGCGCAAGCGGCCTTTTTTCTGGAAAAATCATAAAAATCACTTATTGTGATTACGTTTATTTTCTGCCGAGTGAATAAGCGATATAATCCCTGTAGGCTTAAAGGCTATTCTTAAGAATTCTTGAGGTTTCTTATTTTACCTGAATAATTATTAAGATTAATCCTAGCAGCTAATCTGCATTGTTAGAGGTTGCCTTTGATTGCTAAAGCTAACTCCGTTAACCTGATGATTGCCCGAACAATAAAGAAGTTGTTCCATTTCGAATACCTTCATTTGTAAGGTAAAATGTAAAAAGGGTGCCACATCATAATTTTACGCAATTGTAATTTTTCATGATATGACGATGAAATCTTTTTTAGAGTAGATTATAGTTAAATCATCAGGCGTCACGGGCAAGTTTCAGGTAGTTTGTTGTATCCACCCCGAAGGTGTTCGGTTAGTTTAAACCACTAAGAAGGGGATGCGCTATGGACGAGTACTCACCCAAACGGCATGATATCGCGCAGCTTAAATTTCTCTGCGAAACCTTGTATCATGACTGTCTTGCAAACCTTGAACAAAGCAACCATGGCTGGGTTAATGACCCGACTTCAGCAACCAGCCTGCAGCTCAACGAACTGATAGAGCATATTGCAACCTTCGCACTTAATTATAAAATTAAGTACAATGAGGACAATAAGCTGATTGCGCAGATTGATGAATACCTGGATGACACTTTTATGTTGTTCAGCAATTATGGTATTAATACGCAGGATTTGCAGAAATGGCGAAAGTCCGGAAATCGACTGTTTCGCTGTTTTGTCAATGCCACCAGGGCTAATCCTGTTAGTTTGTCTTGTTAAAAAATATTACAATCATAGGTAAGAGTTATGTCTGATAAACCATTAACTAAAACAGATTATTTGATGCGTCTTCGACGCTGCCAGACAATTGACACGCTCGAGCGCGTTATTGAGAAAAATAAATATGAATTGTCCGACAATGAACTGGCTGTATTTTACTCAGCAGCAGATCATCGCCTTGCTGAATTGACGATGAATAAGCTGTACGACAAGATTCCAACTTCCGTTTGGAAATTTATTCGCTAATTGTTCACGAGGTTAAGTCAGGTATCGCGTTAGGGAAGGTGCGAACAAGTTC
>NZ_SZWV01000076.1:120041-147891 GCF_005280945.1 Citrobacter sp. wls718 | reverse complement strand
TTACAAAATCAACCTGCTGGATGAAGACGACAGCTTCTACGCTAGCAAAGGTATTTCTACCGATGATATCGTAGCACTGGGTATGGTTTACCAGTTCTAATCTGTCAGCCCGCTGGAAACAGCGGGCTACTCCCCCCCCTGCGCCGTAATTGCGTTTTATCTAGATCAAAACATTATATCTGTTGCGTTAAAACACATCCCTGATAGATGATATATTGCCTTCACACTCGCCGCAGAGGATGCCTGCAATGAATCATCACCCCGTTAAATCATCCCGTATTGCATCCGTCGGTTATGACGAATCATCCCGCACGTTAGAAATTCGTTTTCACCATACGGAAATCCTGCAATATCACTCGGTCCCGGCGCGTATCTTTCGAGATTTCCTGACAGTGGTCTCAAAAGGCCGGTTTTACGATGGCGTAATAAAAGGCAAGTTCCCTGAACTCAAAATAAAGTGATGCCAAAATGTGATCTCTGTCATTGTACATAAAGTGCCATTACGCGGTAAGCTTTAGGAGGATACTTAAACAGGAGGTTTTATGAACAGAACGATTCTTGTACCCATCGATATTTCAGACTCAGAATTAACTCAACGTGTTATTGCCCATGTAGAAGCCGAGGCAAGAATTGACGATGCACAGGTCCATTTTCTGACCGTTATTCCGTCATTGCCCTATTATGCTTCGCTTGGACTGGCCTACTCGGCTGAGTTGCCGGCCATGGACGATCTTAAGGCCGAAGCGAAATCTCAACTGGAAGAGATGATCAAGAAGTTCAATATCCCGGCAGACAGAATTCACGTTCATGTCGTTGAAGGTTCGCCAAAAGATAAAATTCTGGAGCTTGCCAGGAAATTACCCGCAGATATGGTCATTATTGCCTCGCACCGACCTGACATCACCACTTATCTGCTTGGCTCCAACGCCGCAGCTGTAGTGCGGCATGCGGAGTGTTCGGTTCTGGTCGTCCGCTAAGCTTTCTGGCCCGCACATCGCTGCGGGCTTTTCATTTCTACCTCTTTTACCCCGCGATTCCTGACCTAAATGTGCTGACATTTTTCCCGCTTATCCGTACCATACACGCCACAGTTTTTATATCAGACTTCTTTTGCCGGACAATCCGGCGTGATGCATTCTCTTCTGATGCCACACTATGAATTGAGCCTCTATTAAATGTCGCAAAATCAAGATATTAGCAAGAAAGATCAGTATAACCTGAACAAATTACAAAAGCGTCTGCGTCGTAACGTGGGCGAAGCGATTGCCGACTTCAACATGATTGAAGATGGCGATCGCATTATGGTGTGCCTTTCCGGTGGGAAAGACAGCTACACCATGCTGGAGATCCTGCGCAATTTGCAGAAAAGCGCGCCGATCAGTTTTTCTCTGGTTGCGGTTAACCTGGATCAGAAACAGCCCGGTTTCCCGGAACACATTCTGCCGGAATATCTGGAACAACTGGGCGTCGAGTACAAAATTGTCGAAGAGAATACCTACGGGATCGTCAAAGACAAAATTCCGGAAGGGAAAACAACCTGCTCACTGTGCTCTCGCCTGCGCCGCGGCATTCTGTACCGCACGGCAACCGAACTCGGTGCCACGAAAATTGCGCTGGGACACCACCGCGACGATATCCTGCAAACGCTGTTTTTAAACATGTTTTACGGCGGGAAAATGAAAGGTATGCCACCGAAGCTGATGAGCGACGACGGAAAGCATATCGTCATTCGTCCGCTGGCCTATTGCCGTGAAAAAGACATTGAGCGTTTTGCAGAAGCCAAAGGCTACCCGATTATTCCGTGTAACCTGTGCGGTTCACAACCGAACCTGCAGCGTCAGGTGATTGCTGACATGCTGCGTGACTGGGATAAACGCTACCCGGGCCGTATTGAAACCATGTTCAGCGCAATGCAGAACGTGGTGCCTTCGCATCTTAGCGATATCAATCTGTTCGACTTTAAAGGTATTAAGCACGGCTCAGCGGTCGTTGACGGCGGTGACTTAGCGTTCGATCGCGAAGAGATCCCGCTGCAACCTGCTGGCTGGCAGCCGGAAGAAGATGAAAATCAGCTGGATGAGTTACGCCTGAACGTGGTTGAAGTGAAGTAATTTATCATGCCGGATGGCGACGTAAACGTTTTATCCGGCCTACGACGTGCATAAACGCCTGTAGGCCGGATAAGTAGAGCGCCATCAGGCACTCCAACGGACATTTATTTCAACAGACGAACCCGACAGGTTTTGCCTTTAATCTTACCGTTTTGTAACTGCTTCCACGCTTTATGCGCCACGGACTGACGAACGGCCACGTAGACATGCATCGGATTCACGGCAATCTTGCCAATGTCGGCCCCATCCAGCCCCATATCACCGGTCAATGCCCCCAGAACATCACCCGGACGCATTTTTGCCTTTTTGCCGCCATCAATGCACAGCGTCGCCATCTCGGCCTCAAGCGGCACAATTGAACCGTTGCCAGGTGCAGGTAGCCAGTTCAGCTTAAGTTGCAGCATTTCAGAAAGAATATTGGCACGCTGGGCTTCTTCTGGCGCACAGAAGCTGATGGCCAGGCCGCTGTTACCCGCACGCGCAGTACGTCCAATACGGTGTACATGCACCTCCGGATCCCATGCCAGTTCGTAGTTCACCACCAGCTCAAGCGATTTAATATCGAGGCCACGTGCTGCAACATCGGTTGCCACCAGCACGCGCGCGCTACCGTTAGCGAAACGAATCAGCGTCTGATCGCGATCGCGCTGCTCCAGGTCGCCATGTAGTGACAGCGCACTTTGTCCTTCGGCATTCAACGCGTCGCACACGGCCTGGCAATCTTTTTTGGTGTTACAGAAGACAACGCACGATGCCGGCTGATGCTGACTGAGCAACTTTTGCAGCAACGATATTTTGCCGTGTGTGGAGGTTTCAAAAAACTGTTGTTCAATCGCCGGTAGCGCATCTACCGTATCGATTTCAATCGTTAACGGATTTTGCTGCACCCGGCCACTGATTGCGGCAATCGCTTCCGGCCAGGTCGCCGAAAACAGCAGCGTTTGGCGTGACGCAGGCGCAAAGCGGATCACCTCATCAATGGCATCGCTAAAGCCCATATCCAGCATGCGATCGGCTTCATCCATTACCAGTGTATTCAGGGCTTCCAGCGACACGGTACCTTTTTGCAGGTGGTCGAGCAATCTGCCCGGCGTGGCGACAATAATATGTGGCGCATGTTGCAAAGAATCACGCTGTGCGCCAAAAGGTTGCCCACCGCACAACGTTAATATCTTGGTATTCGGCAGGAAACGCGCTAATCGACGCAGTTCGCCCGCGACCTGGTCAGCCAGTTCACGTGTGGGGCATAAGACCAGCGACTGCGTCTGAAACAGCGCGGCATCAATGTGCTGTAACAGTCCAAGACCAAACGCGGCCGTTTTGCCACTGCCGGTTTTTGCCTGCACGCGAACATCTTTTCCTGCCAAGATCGCCGGTAGCGCAGCGGCCTGAACAGGCGTCATTTCAAGATAACCCAGCTCGTTAAGATTCTCGAGTTGAGCGGCAGGTAAAACATTCAGGGTAGAAAAAGCGGTCACAATTTAATCTCGCGGTAAGAACTTACAATTAGCAGGCGCGTATCCTCGC
Organism: Citrobacter sp. wls718; assembly: GCF_005280945.1. Lineage (NCBI taxonomy): Bacteria > Pseudomonadati > Pseudomonadota > Gammaproteobacteria > Enterobacterales > Enterobacteriaceae > Citrobacter > Citrobacter sp. wls718. The sequence continues at coordinate 144,253 of NZ_SZWV01000076.1, read as the reverse complement.
AGATCTGCGCCCGTGATGCGACAATTTAATCGGTTCTTCATCCGGCGGTGGATCGGGCATCGGCTGCGGACGAGGTATCGGGTCAGGAATAGGTACCGGATCGGTCGGTACAGAGTCGGTGTTGAGTATGGGCAACGGTAGCAATAGCGTGAGACGGGTCATATTCCCTCCAGTCATTCAGGTTGACTCTTTTAGGGTAGACGCTCATTTCCTGCAGGCAAAAAAAAGCCGACTAATCTAAGTCGGCGTCGTACGAATCAATTGTGCTATGCAGTAATTCAAAAAAGGAAGTAAGACAATATGGAGCGCAACGCCCATCGCTTGACGTTGCATTCACCTGCGAGAGAGATATTGCCCCGAATAGGTAGAGAGTTTATTGACCTCGCTCAAAATATTAAACGTTTTCACCCATCAGAGGCGGTAAAAAACGTTGTTGTTACAACCATTTACTACGATGCAACCATAAAGTAACACCACCAATCAGGAGCACTAACAGAATACAAAACAATGAGAAACCAAACTGCCAGCCGCCACCGGGAATTCCCCCAAGGTTAACGCCAAACAATCCGGTTAAGAATGTGCTGGGTAGAAAGACCATCGCCATCAACGACATGGTATAGGTTCTGCGAGCCAACGATTCCTGCATCACCTGCGCAATTTCATCCGCCATGATACCGGTCCGGGCAATACAGGCGTCAATCTCATCCAACCCTCTTCCCAGCCTGTCGGCGATATCCTGCATCCGGCGCCGCTGATCGTCGGTCATCCACGGCAGTCTTTCGCTCGCCAGACGTGCATAGGCATCTCGCTGTGGAGCCATATAGCGCCGCATGACGATCAGTTGCTTACGCAACAGTGCCAGAAAGCCGCGCGGTGGGATTTGTTGATCGAGTAAATTGTCTTCCAGATCGATAATTTTGTCGTGCAGCTGTTCAATAAACTCACTGGCATGATCGGTTAACGCGTCACAGACATCCACCAACCAACTGCCACAGTCATTCGGCCCCGTTCCTTCTTGCAAATCGCTGATCACATCATCTAACGCCAGCACTTTACGCTGACGCGTCGAGACAATCAGCCGCTCATCCATATATAAACGCATTGCCACCAGTTGGTCCGGACGCTCATCCGTGCTGCCATTAATACACCGCAGGGTGATCAGCGTGCCTTCCCCTATCCGGCTGACTCGTGGGCGCGTACTTTCACCGGCCAGCGCATCGCGCACAATATTAGGAAGCAGAGGCGTCGTCGCCAACCACTTCGCGCTATCAGAATGGGTATAATTAAGATGCAACCAGCAGGGATGCTGAGCATCGATCACATCGTTATCTTCCAGCGGTTTTACTCCGCCCTGGCCATCCAGTAGCCAGGCAAACACGGCATCCGGCACATTAACGTCCGCTCCCTTAATGGCTTCCACAGCGCCTCCACAGTCATTCAGTCTTTTTCGTTAGTCTAGCCTGCAGATTATGTTAAGCAATATCTCATTATCCCATTGTGCTGAAATGATTCAGAAAAGTTAAATAAAAATGAAAACGCCGACGACGTCGGCGCGGGTGACGACAGGATTAGAATGAATGACCGTATTTATCCCGTCGGCTGAACCCCGAAGGTGTTACGGTGCCGTGAGGTTGTGGGAAAAATTCTTTTTCCGGAGTGTTACTTAAATGAAATTTATGTGTTCGTGACTGCAGGTCGTTTACCTGATTTTTCAGAATGGCAGATGAATCCGATAACTCATCGACCATGATGGCATTACTTTGAGTCACGTTTTCCAACTCTGCCAGGGCCTGGGTAATCTTAACGATACCCTTCTCCTGTTCCCGCGTGGTGGTTAATATCTCCCCCATCAATTGGTCCAATTGCCCGGCGCCGCCCACGATATCCTGCATATTTTTTTCGGCTTCGCGGACAATAGCCGCCCCTTCGCGCACGTTATAATGAGTTTCATCAATCAGCCGTTTAATACTCTTTGCTGCTTCAGCACTACGATGGGCCAGCGTCCTCACTTCTCCCGCTACCACGGAAAACCCCTTGCCGTGCTCACCTGCTCGTGCTGATTCCACAGCTGCGTTTAATGCCAGAATATTCGTCTGAAAAGCAATGCCATCGATCAGGGCGATGATTTCCGTCATCTGCTGCGCGCATTCGGTGATAGAGCGCATATTGGTCGCAACCTGTACCATTAATTCGCCCCCCTGACGGGCAGAGTGTGTAGCGATATTCGCTTGGGCACTGGCCAACTGCGTATTCTCAGCATTATTACGTGTACTGATGGCTATCTCATCCATATTGGCAGAGGTTTGCGTTAACGCCCCTGATTGCTGCTCCGTTTTAACCGACAGCGCTGCACTGCGGTCCGCAAGTTGTTCAGAGAGCATCATCGCCGTGCGTGAAGAAGTGCGGATTTCGCTGACTAACGCAGAAATATTACTCGATAAGCTATTGATACCCGGAATAAGTCGCCCGGCGCAATTATTTCCGAACTCAGGAATACTGATCGCCAAATTCCCTGACGTGACCTCTTCAATGCTTTTTTTGACGGTATTGATTGGTTCAACGAGATATTTTGTCATGTACAACCACAGACATAATATCGAGATCAGACTCACTACGTCAGTATAAATAATAGTATCATTCTCTGTGGATAATAATAACTCCATCACATTGAGAATAAAAAGTGTTAATGTCACAAATGAAATAATAAATGTCCTGACGCTTATATTCTTCAACATTTCAGCTCTGCTCACCAAGAAATAATATAAATACGGGTAGTAATTTTTATAGCAGTTGCGATACAGATTACCATTCGCTTACGCAGAAACCTTAATTTTCAATTGGACCCTACCCCACTTTCACTTAAGGCGTATTATTACAGTTTAAATTTTCATTAATGCCGCATTTTTCTCTGCCAAAGCGGGTCACCGCACCAACGTTCAGATTATTGTGATGAGGAGCACGCCACGAACACAAAATGCGCAAAAACATAAATATGGTGAATGTTTACATAAGCGAAAATAGAATATTTCCTATTTTTAGAGGTTCAAGCTAATACTCATGATGAAATATTAAGACTATTCCTGGTTTTATCGGGTTAACTTGACAAAACCTGCTAGATTTAACATCACGACTTTTTATCTATAGGTAGTACGATGTTGCACGTGTCGTGGGACCCTGTACTGATTGGGATTTCCTTTGTAGTCGCTTTTATTGCCTCTTTTATTGCTCTCGACAGTGCGGGAAAAGTGGCAATCTCCAGTCGACGAGAATCGACCTTCTGGCGGTTATCCGGTGGTGCGACGCTGGGTCTGGGGATCTGGTCAATGCATTTTATTGGTATGCTGGCCATGAAAATGAGCATGTCGATAAATTATCATTTCGTACTCACCGCGTGCTCTTTTCTCATTGCTCTTGTAAGTGCAACGTTTGCCATCAATATCGCCATATCGGGTCAGACGCTTTCAACAAAACGCCTGGTTGTCGCCACGAGTCTATTAAGCACTGGCGTAGTGGCAATGCACTACGTTGGCATGGCGACCATTATTGAACATGTGGCAATTATCTGGGATCGCAGGCTTATTCTGCTCTCTGTGGTCATTGCCGTCGTGGCGTCGGGCGTGGGTTTATGGCTGGCGTTTCATTTACGCCAAAATACCCGGCGCGCGTTGATCAACCGCCTTATTGCCGCGCTCATTATGGCGCTGGCTATTGCGTCTATGCATTACACCGGGATGAGTGCTGCAACTTTCACTCACGTCACGCACACCGCGCACGAGGGGATCTCCACGCTGGAACTCTCCATTTGGGTCAGCGCCATAACGATGGTGATCCTGGGGATAATGCTGGTGATTTCGATGATGGACGCCCAACTACGGACATCACGACTGGCAGATAATTTGCATCAATTAAACTGTCAGCTCGAACATCAGGTCCACTTTGACCCGCTGACTGGGCTTGCCAACCGCACCCAGATCGATGCCTGCCTACAGGCCTGCCTGCAGTATTCCAGGCTGCATCAACACCCTTTTGCGCTGGTCTTTATTGATCTCGATCGGTTCAAAGTGGTCAACGACACCTGGGGTCATCACATGGGCGATCAACTGCTGATCGCCAGTACTCAACGCATCTATACCTGTCTTGATGACACTATGACCCTCGCAAGGTTGGGTGGGGATGAATTCATGCTGCTGGTTCCGAATAGCGGCAGAGAGGCTATCTCCAACCTGCTGGCCCGTATTGCCAATGTTATCAAAGAGCCGTTTACGCTATGTGGACATTCTCTTCGGGTGTCGTTAAGCGCAGGAAGCAGTATTTATCCTGAACATGGCGCAACGTTGCATGAGTTAAAAGTGAAGGCTGACATGGCGATGTACCATGTTAAACAGGCTGGCAGAAACGGTTGGGCAATATACACGCCAGATATGGAGGCAATCGCAGATACGCCACCGACGTTTTTACAGGAACTGTCGCAGGCGATTGAGCGTAATCAATTCGAGCTATGGTATCAGCCTAAATATACCGCAGGCGATCATACGCTGACCGGATTTGAAGCACTCCTTCGCTGGCACCACCCCGAGCGCGGCATGCTGCTGCCTGCTGAATTTCTTCCCGCGCTTGAGGAGACAGGTCTGATCATTCCAGTCGGTGACTGGGTTATTCATCAGGCCTGTTTTCAGTTACACCAATGGGCGTCGCAAGGTCATAGCCAGTGGACGCTCGCCGTAAATCTTTCATCCGCCCAGTTTGAACAGCATGATATCGTCGATATTGTCTGCAATGCTCTCGCGCAATATCAGCTATCACCGACACAATTAACGCTGGAACTGACTGAAAGTACAGCCCTTAAAAATTTAAAGCATAGCGTCGACGTTTTAAATGCATTTTCTGCACTCGGCATCACCATTTCTATTGATGATTTTGGCACCGGTTATTCAAATATCCTGATGTTAAAGTCACTCCCGGCGCGGGAATTAAAAATTGACAGAATATTTGTCAAAGATATTAGTGAGAACAGCAAAAATACAAAAATCGTGTCTACTATTATTGACATAGCCCACTCGATGAATATGTGCGTAGTGGCTGAGGGTATAGAGACACATGAGCAGGAAATACTCCTCACCCAAATGGGATGCAGAGTTTTACAAGGTTTTCTGTTTGCTAAGCCCCTGCCCGCACATCAGATCCATGAATTGATGCACACAGAAAGCAGCGTAAAACCGATACTGGCCGCACAGGCATTGTCTCACCAGGAATCAATATCGTGTGAGACTGAAAAAGAAATATTAGTTGCCAGTCGGTCGGCAACATAGCCAATGAAGATAACGGGATTATCGATGAGCACAAACGAACTGCATTCACTGGATTTATTAACCATTCCGGTCTGGCTCGTTTCGCCCTATACCGAGGACCTGGTATTCGCCAATACCGTAGCGCGGGAAATCATGCAAGCTGCGGATTTCTCACGCCTCAGGAAGGGGGTGTTTTCGACCCATGCTCAGGCCGACTTAACCCAGTATCTCAGCGACCTGAAAAATCAGCATGACATTGTGGAAATCCTCACAGTTTGCCGGGACGGAGAGGAAATTGCCCAGGCCTGCCGTCTGTCGATCAGAGTTCTGGCTAATTGCGGTGACGTCATTCTTTTTGAAGGTATTGAAACCCCGGCGGCACAAGGGCTTAAAGCCAGTCGTTCCGCCAATTACCAACGTAAGAAACAGGGATTTTACGCGCGTTTTTTCCTGACAAACTCAGCGCCGATGCTGCTCATCGATCCGTCTCGCGATGGGCTGATTGTCGACGCCAACCTCAGTGCGCTGAATTTTTATGGTTACAGCCATGACGTGATGTGTCAGAAACATACCTGGGAAATTAACATGCTGGGGCGTCACGTCTTACCGGTGATGCATAAAATTGCGCATCTGCCTGGCGGCCATAAGCCCTTACATTTTGTCCACAAACTGGCCGACGGCAGCACTCGTCACGTGCAAACCTACGCTGGCCCCATCGAGATTTACGGTAATAAACTGATGCTATGCATTATTCACGATATTACCGAGCAAAAACGCCTTGAGCAGGAACTGGAACGGGCTGCACTGCGTGACGCCTTAACCGGATTATTCAATCGCAGGCATTTTTATCACATCACTGAAGCTGAACAAACGCACGCTATGCCGCTGACGCAGGACTATAGCTTGTTACTGATCGACACCGATCGTTTTAAGAGCATTAACGATCTCTTCGGTCATTTGAAGGGCGATGAGGTGCTTTGCGCGCTGGCCCGCACGCTGGAAGCCTGCGCGCGTAAAGACGATCTGGTCTTTCGTTGGGGAGGTGAAGAATTTTTGCTGCTCCTGCCACGTACATCTCTCGATGTTGCACTTAATCTGGCAGAAACCCTACGTGCGACGGTTGCCCGTGTCAGCCTCCCAGGCCTTCCCCGCTTTACCGTCAGCATCGGCGTGGCACGACACGAAGCGAATGAAAGCATTGATGAATTGTTCAAACGCGTGGACGACGCGTTATACAAAGCCAAGAACGAAGGCAGAAACCGGGTGCTGGCAGCCTGAGATCGCAGCCGTTAACGACTGCGTTTTGCATGGCGCTCCCAGTTTTCCTGTTTGGCCTGCGCCGTTTTGCGAAGTGCAACATAACATGCCCCGCTACCACCATGGTGCGGCAGTGCACTGCAGTACGCCTGCACGTCGTCAAACTCCGTCAACCAACGCGCCACGTAGCTGCGCACGATATTGGCATGGGAATTATCGTCTCGTCCCTTGCCATGAATAATGAGGACGTTGCGCAGCCCCTCCTGTAGGGCCTGATGGATAAAACTGAATAACATCTGACGACATGTTTCGACCGGCTGACGCAAAAGATTGAGACTCGCCTGCTGGGGATACTTTCCGCTCCTCAGCTTATCGGTAACGCCCTGCTGTAACCCCTCGCGATGAAATGCCAGCGGTTCGTTCAACGGTACGATCTCCAGAAAACCCGTCGAGAGAAAATTATCCAACTGCAGCGTATCAATACGCGCTGGCGCACGAGGATTGCGCGAAGGCTGCCAGTGGATATCAGTACAGCCTTTCAGAGGTTCAACATCCCCCATAGCGTCCAGAAACAATGATGCGTCATCAGGGTTCATGTTTCATCCTCCAGCATTTTGCGACGGTCATTATCATAACTGCGCACTATTATACCGACAACTATACCGACAACGGTTTACAGCTATTTCCAATAATCCGGCGATTCTACTCGGTGGTTTAAGTCGTGGATCTTAGGGGGTATAGCTGTGAATATCCTTGGCGTGATAAGGTGTAGGGCCGCCAGATGACACGGGTATTGTCCCGCCGGTATTGAGAGAAACGGATGCTTAATTTACTTGAAGACACCATTGCAACACCGCTAGGTCCACTGTGGGTGATTTGCGATGAACAATTTCGCCTGCGCGCCGTCGAATGGGATCAGCACAGCGATCGTATGGAACAACTGCTGGATATTCATTATCGCGCTGAAGGCTACCAGCGCATTGCCGCAAAAAACCCCGGGGGGTTAAGCGATAAGTTGTCTGAATATTTCGCGGGGAATCTGGGCATTATTGACACACTGGAAACGGCCACCGCAGGTACCCCGTTTCAGCGGGAAGTCTGGCAAGCACTACGCGCGATCCCCTGTGGTCAGGTGATGCACTATGGGCAACTGGCCGAACAACTGGGGCGTCCCGGTGCCGCCAGGGCCGTGGGTGCGGCAAACGGTTCTAACCCAGTCAGCATCGTTGTTCCCTGCCATCGCGTGATTGGACGCAACGGTACCATGACCGGATATGCAGGTGGCGTGCAGCGAAAAGAGTGGTTATTGCGCCATGAAGGCTATTTGCTACTCTATAATCCAGGCAATTAATGCCTTATTCATCACACTTCTACATAAAGCAACCGCAGATAAAGTGCGGTTAATCAAACAGATACAAACATTCAACTCGCTTATGCCTGAATTATTCTCTCTTAGGGGTAGGTCAGGCTTACGTGCTCACCAAAAAGATGTTAAAATTGACAAATATCAATTACGGCTTGAGCAGACCTATGATCCCGGAAAAGCGAATTATACGGCGCATTCAGTCTGGCGGTTGTGCTATCCATTGCCAGGATTGCAGCATCAGCCAGCTTTGCATCCCGTTCACACTTAACGAGCACGAGCTTGACCAGCTCGATAATATCATTGAGCGCAAAAAGCCTATCCAAAAGGGGCAGACGCTCTTTAAAGCAGGCGATGAACTTAAATCACTCTATGCTATCCGCTCCGGAACGATTAAAAGCTATACCATTACCGAACAAGGCGATGAGCAAATTACCGGTTTCCATCTGGCCGGCGATTTAGTCGGTTTTGACGCCATCGGTAGCGGTCATCATCCGAGCTTCGCACAGGCGCTGGAAACCTCAATGGTCTGTGAAATCCCATTCGAGACCCTGGACGATCTGTCCGGTAAGATGCCGAATCTGCGTCAGCAGATGATGCGTCTGATGAGCGGCGAGATCAAAGGCGATCAGGACATGATCCTGTTGCTGTCGAAGAAGAACGCAGAAGAACGTTTAGCGGCCTTCATCTACAACTTGTCCCGTCGTTTTGCCCAACGTGAATTCTCGCCTCGCGAATTCCGCCTGACCATGACTCGCGGAGATATTGGTAACTATCTCGGCCTCACGGTAGAAACCATCAGTCGTCTGCTGGGTCGATTCCAGAAAAGCGGCATGCTGGCGGTGAAAGGCAAATATATCACTATCGAGAATAGCGACGCGCTGGCTGTTCTTGCTGGCCATTCACGCAACGTAGCGTAATCGTTCTGCAAGCATCGCTATTACCCTTCTGTCACATCGCTAAATGTTCCCAATTTAACGATCTGGCAGAAGGTTCTCTTCTGCTCTAATCATCATTCATCGACTCTTTTCCGCTTTGCCCGTCTGGTATCCGTTTTCTGCTTACAACAAATGCATCCGCTATGAGTCAGTCACAATACAAAGGAATGTTATGAATTATATTCAAAGGGAAAAGCAGTGCTCAGCTCTGCAATTACATACAAGTCTGGACGCTGACCTGAAGGGCTATCAATGGGCGCGTGATCATGTCGGTCAATCTGGCGCAGCCATTTATCGATTGTATAGTAAAGCTGGTGCGCCGGAATTGTACCTGAAGCAAGGTAGAGGGACCGTTGCCGATGATATTACAGATGAAATGATCCGACTTAATTGGCTGAAGGCTTATTTACCACTTCCGGCTATCAAGCATTTTACCCGCACAGGTGATGAAGCGCTGCTACTCACAACAGCGATACCCGGCAAGACTGCGTTTCAGATGTTAGAAGAATACCCTGCTGCACAGAATAGTATTGTTGATGCACTTGCTGTATTCCTGCAGCGGTTACACCAGATCCCTGTAAGCCACTGTCCTTTTAACAGCGATCATTTGTTTCGGCTCGCATTGGCGCAAACACGAATGAATAGCGGTCTGGTTGATGCTGATGATTTTGATGATGAGCGCAAGGGGTGGTCTGTTGAACACGTCTGGAATGAGATGCAGTCCCTTTTACCCTTCTCGCCCGACTCCGTGGTGACGCACGGAGACTTCTCACTGGATAACCTTATTATTAGCCAGGGTGAAGTGGTGGGTTGTATTGATGTTGGTCGCGTTGGTATCGCCGATCGATACCAGGATCTTGCCATTATCTGGAACTGTCTCGGTGATTTTTCACCGTCTTTACAGAATAGACTTTTTCATACATATGGCATCGCAACTCCTGATCTGAAAAAGTTGCAGTTTCATTTGATGCTCGATGAGTTTTTTTAAATTGACGAGAAATCTCAACCCGTTCTGGCATCAAAGGGTTACAACGGCTAAGAACAGTTGCTCTCATTTCGTGGGATACGGACAAAAAACCGGGATTCTCCCGATTTATTGATCTGGCAGGAGGTTCTCCCCTGTTTCAATCCACATTATTGGGTTACTCTTTTAATGACAAACTGCGGTGACAGTTGTAAGGAGACCCTGTATGGCTATGTATCAAAACATGCTGGTGGTCATCGATCCGAACCAGGACGATCAACCTGCATTACGGCGAGCTGTTTATTTGCATCAACGGATTGGTGGCAAAATTAAAGCCTTTTTGCCGATCTATGACTTTTCCTATGAGATGACTACCCTGTTGTCGCCCGATGAGCGGACGGCAATGCGTCAAGGCGTTATCAGTCAGCGAACGGCATGGATACGCGAGCAAGCGAAATACTATATTGATGCAGGTATTCCTCTTGATATTAAAGTGGTCTGGCACAACCGTCCCTTCGAAGCCATCATCCAGGAAGTCATCAGTGCTAAGCATGACCTGGTCCTTAAAATGGCGCACCAGCACGACCGCCTGGAGGCGGTGATTTTCACCCCAACCGACTGGCATTTATTACGTAAATGCCCAAGTCCGGTGTGGATGGTCAAAGACCAACCATGGCCGGAAGGCGGGAAGGCGCTGGTTGCCGTCAACCTGGCCAGCGAAGAAGCGTATCACAACGCGCTTAACGAAAAGCTGGTCAAAGAAACGCTGATGCTCGCAGATCAGGTTAACCATACCGAAGTACATTTGGTGGGGGCTTACCCTGTTACCCCAATCAACATCGCCATTGAACTGCCTGAGTTTGACCCTAGCGTTTATAACGACGCGATTCGCGGACAGCACCTGCTGGCCATGAAGGCATTGCGTCAGAAATTCAGCATCGATGAGAAAGTCACGCACGTTGAAAAAGGGTTGCCTGAAGAGGTCATTCCTGATTTAGCAGAGCATTTACAGGCGGGTATCGTAGTACTGGGTACCGTCGGGCGCACCGGCATTTCTGCCGCATTCCTTGGCAATACGGCGGAACAGGTCATCGACCATCTACGCTGCGATCTGCTGGTCATTAAGCCCGATCAGTATCAGACGCCGGTTGAACTGGACGACGAAGACGATTGATCACGCAGCAACCTGCCGGATGACGATGTCATCCGGCATCATAAGCGCTTAGTGCTTATCCTCGCCGCCAAGGAAATAGATCCCAAGCGGGATTGCCAGCAGAATAGTAAACACCATACTGTAGACGCCAATCATTGCCGATTGGATGGCATACATGGAAGCCGTCCAGTCAGACAGCGGGATATTGTACTGTTCAATCACCCCACCGATAGTGGCACGCGTCACCACCGATGCGGCGATGATAAACACCCCAAGCAGACACAACAGAAATTTTCTTCCCTTAGCTGTCTTCAGCTTAGCCATGATCATAGTCTCGTCCTTTTCTTGTGCAGATGAAAATATTGTCACTTTGCAATAACAATACCATGACATCAACTCACTGTCTGCTACATAAACTGCCTACGGGGTTGACACCCGCGTTATTCAACTGAAAATAGCGCTAATTGTATTATTTCTATCTCCTCATGATGAATGATATGACAGCCTGTTACAGGTAAAATACCTGAGGATCAGGATGTCAGATGATATTTTGCTAACACGGAGTAGCCAGGGAGAATCATGATCGCTAAATTGTTTATGAATAATGCCTTTAATCTGACGGTCATTCTCAGTTGCTGTGCAGCATTAGTGCTGATGAGCGTCTGGTTTCATCGTAGTGAAAAACACTGCAAAGGATTTATATTCCACGCGGCGCAGTTTTTCGTCTATGCCATTATTATCGGTACGTTTGGCAGCATCGCCAATAACGTTATCGACAGCTATAAACTGACATTTGTCTCGCCCAGCGTGGTCGATTTTCTTTGTACCTCGTTGATTGCATTGATTTTAACCACAAAGCTCTTTCTGGTGATTAACCAGTTTGAAAAAACGCAGATCAACAAAGGCCGGGACATTACCAGTGCGCGGATCCTGTCGCGTATTATTAAGATTACGATCGTCGTCGCCATCGTTTTACTGTATGGCGAGCATTTTGGTATGAGCCTGTCTGGCCTGTTAACCTTCGGCGGTATCGGTGGTATTGCTGTCGGTATGGCGGGGAAAGATATTCTGAGCAATTTCTTCTCAGGTATCATGCTGTATTTTGACAGACCGTTCAGCATCGGTGACTGGATCCGCTCCCCGGACAGAAACATCGAAGGTACGGTGACCGAAATTGGCTGGCGGATGACCAAAATAAACACCTTCGATCATCGTCCCCTGTATGTACCCAATTCGATTTTCTCATCAATTAGCGTAGAAAACCCGGGCAGGATGAGCAATCGACGGATAAAAACGGTGATCGGGTTGCGGTATGAGGATGCCGATAAAATAAGCACGATTGTCGATGCGATCAGACAAATGCTGCAAAATCACCCTGGAATTGACCAGAAGCAGACCCTACTGGTCTACTTTAATGAGTTTGCCGATTCGTCGCTGAATATTATGGTTTACTGCTTCACCAAGACAACCGTGTGGCAGGAGTGGCTTGCCGTACAGCAAGATGTTTATTTGAAAATTATCACCCTGGTCCAGGAAAACGGCGCTGACTTTGCTTTCCCCAGCCAGACGCTGTATATGGACAATCCTCAGCCTCAGGCTTCTGCTCATTAAAAGGCATAAGGCGCGGAACCCCGCGTCTTATTAGCCTATCAATCAGGGAAGTTGGTTGTATTCTTCGTCGGCCACGGGTTCCAGGCATTCGTTCGAGGCGCCTGGAGCCGGGATTTCCACCGCGATATGCGCAAACCAACTCGCGTTATGCAACAATCTCAATTAAATTGCCGTCGGGATCGTGAATGACCGCTTCGTAATAGCCATCTCCAGTGGTACGCGGACCGGAGACGAGGATCCCCTGCTGTTTGGCGCGCATTGATATTGAGTCGACGTTCTCTACCCCACCAACAGAGATCGCCAGATGTACCCACCCGGTGGTGTTATTGTCGGGCACCACCTGGCTCAGGCTGGGTTTAGTCATTAACTCAATCGCAATACTCTCGCCAATTTTGACAAAATAGGATTCAAACCCGGGATTAGTTTTACTGGCGTATTTTTCGTTAATCTCACCGCCAAAAAAGGTGACCCAGAAACGGGCCTGCCGCTCGAGATCCTGTGTCCACAGCGCCATATGTGCAATCTTCATCACCTGCCTCTCTCAAACACGCCCATTAAGGGACATTGACAATACCAGTCATAATGCACGATCATGATTATTATTGCTCGATGTTTATTTTACCAGGAGTTTTTATGCTCGATTATGCTGCATTCCCGGAACAACGTCAGTCGCTGATTTATCAAATCCTGCAGGAAAACGGTAGGGTTGTCTGTTCCGAGCTTGCCGGTCGACTCGGCGTGTCAGAACACACAATTCGTCGGGATTTGCATGAGCTAAGTAAAGAAGGTGTCTGCAAAAAAGTGTACGGTGGCGCCGTCATTTCTTTGCCGGAATCTGAAGATATGTCGGTGAGGAAAACGAAAAATACGGCGAAAAAGAGTAGCCTCGCGCAACGCTGTGCCCGACTGGTCAAATCCGGCAGCTGTATCTTTATTGATAGCGGAACCACCAATCTGGCGATGGCTGAAGCGTTACCCGCCGAGCTTGCTTTGACCGTTGTGACTAATTCTCCGGAAATAGCCACCGCTCTGCTCAAGAAACCGTTGTACGATGTCATAATCCTCGGTGGCCCGATACAGCGCTCATCCGGTGGAAGTGTAGGCACCACCGCAATAACCCAGGTGCAGGGCATTTTGTTTGACCAGGGATTTATTGGCGGCTGCGCAATGGCACCGGAATCCGGTTTAACCGGGTTTGACTATGCCGACTGTGAGTTCAAGAAAGCGGTGATTAAGCAGTGCAATGAAACCATTGTCGCGCTGACGGCGGATAAGATCCCCGCAGTGGCCCGATATGTGGTCGCTCAGAGCAGCGAAATCGATGTGATAGTGGTAGAGGAAAACATAAGCAAACAGTATGGCACCGCTTTTCAGGCGCACGACATCCGGATTTATACCGTGTAACGCTCTCTCTGTGACGTCAACGAGTCACAGAGGCAAATAGCACAGTGCTAAATTTTGCCCCTGCCGTTAACGCGGTGATGGCTGACAGGTAATCCAGACGAATGTTTTGCGGACTTTCCTGCCTTTCAACCACCAAATACTCCTCTTTACCTGCCGTTGTTCGTGTCGTCACGGCTCTGGCATCAAAGACTGTGCCGTCGGTGAGCACAATACGCAGCATATAGCGGTATAAGCAGGCGATCTCCAGATAATCATGAAGGTCGCAATCAACAGGGTGATACTTTTCTGTGGAATACATAACGGCCCCTGACCATTCGATCGGATGTTCGGGAAATTGCCCGCGCAACGCCCCGAACGCTTGTGTTATTTCAAGGCTTCGATAGGTGCGCCGAAGTTGATATGCAGCACATTGCCATCGATGACCAACGCCGGAACAGACTTCACGCCAGCCAACTCAGCCTCTGCCACCCGAGCAGGCTGTTCTCCCAGGTGAATGACATCAACCTCCACATCAGGGGACAGATGTTGTAGCAGCGTTTGTTCTGCGGATACGCACACCGGGCAACCAGCATGATAAAACCGGGCTTTGCTCATAATATCTCTCCTGTAAATTATAGTATCGATTCGATACTATAATTCATACTACGATAGATTTAGACTTTGTCAATATAGTTTTTAGTCGATACTATATGTCGAGGAGGATTTTGTTATGCACGATATGTCACTTTTCGACGTTATGGACAGGCTTTCTAGCCTGATGCGGATGTGGTTTCGCCAGCATCCATTACTGTCGGAGCTGCAACCAGTACAGCTCAGCGCGTTAATGTATCTGGCGCGCTGCAACCGCTATTCCAATACGCCGCTCGGCGTGACGGATTACCTCGGTCTCACCAAAGGTACGGTATCCCAGTCGCTTAAGCTTCTGGAAACCAAAGGGTTGATCGTGCGCAAGCAGGATGATCGCGATAAACGCAGCGTTCATCTGCAGTTAACTGAGTCAGCCAACACCTTACTGGATGCGCTGCTTCCCCCCACATTTTTAGTGGCAGGCGAATCGGCAATGGGTGAACGCGCGACGCAGCTAAAAGAACTGTTGTTCGAACTACTAAGAGAAATTCAGCGGACCCACAATGTGCCAGGCTTTGGTCTGTGCCATAGCTGTCGGTTTCACCAAAAAATAAAGGGTCAGGGATTTTGTAATCTGACGAAAGAGGTGTTGAGTGAAGATGATTCAATGCTGATTTGCCGGGAGCACCAGCCCCCGGAATAACAGGAAAAGGCTGGCACGAAAATTCCCCAGCCGATACCAGATTTAATGCTTCTCAATATACATGCTGCGGCTGTATGCCACATCTTCAGGGTTGGTAATCGGATACCCCTTCAGCCATGGCTTAATTAAACGACCATTGGTATACTGATAAATCGGAGCAATTGGCGCCTGCTCCATCAGTATTTTTTCTGCCGCATTATAGTCCGCATTACGGGCTTTTTCGGTGCTTTCCATCGTGGCCTGGGTCAACACTTTATCGTACGCGGGATTATTAAACCGCGAAATATTGCCTGTGTGAGTCGAGGTTAATAACGACAGGAAGGTAGACGGCTCATTGTAATCCCCCACCCAGGAAGCGCGGATAACATCGAAATTACCGGTATTACGACTGTCGATGTAGGTTTTCCACTCCTGGTTTTGCAACTTCACATCAACGCCCAAGTTTTTTTTCCACATTGACGCGACGGCGATGGCAATCTTCTGATGGTTTTCTGACGTATTATACAACAGCGTCAGATTTAGCGGTTTTTGTGGTCCATAGCCTGCCGCACGCAGCAGCGTCTTCGCCTGCGCGTTCAGCTCTTCCTGACTCATTTGCTCAAACGGTGAAGGTTCAGGCGTAAATCCCGCCGTGACATCCGGGGTAAAATGCCAGGCTGGTTTTTCGCCGGTTCCGAGGACTTTTTCCGCCATCAGACGACGATCGATAGTCATGCTGAGCGCCAGACGCACGCGTGAATCAGCCGTCGGGCCTTTCTGGGTGTTAAACGCATAATAATAGGTGCCGAGCTGCGGCGGGGTATAAACCTGTCCCGGAATATCCTTCAGTAGTTTCTGATACATGTTCTTCGGGAAGGATTCCGTAATATCAATATCGCCAGCCAGATAACGTTTTGTTGCCGCAGATTCCTGGTTAATCGGCAGGAAGGTGACTTTTTGCAGCACGGTATTGGCGTTATCCCAATAATGCGTATTCGGTACCACCACCAATTTTTCGTTAACCACGCGGTCTTTTAATACATACGCGCCGTTACCGATTAAATGACCCGGTCTCGTCCACTCTTTACCGCTTTCAACATTGGCTTTCTGTACCGGATAAAACGCAAAGTTAGCCGTTAAATTTGCAAACCACGGCAGCGGTTTATCCAGCTGAATTCTTAAGGTGCGGGCATCTACCGCGCTAACGCCCAGCGTATCGGGAGTGGCTTTACCATCGATAATCGACTGCGCATTATTGATCCCGGCTAGCGCCGCAAACCAGGCAAACGGAGACAGTGTTTTCGGATCAACCAGACGCTGCCAGCTGTAAACAAAATCTTGTGCCGTTACCGGCGTACCGTCGGCCCATTTGGCATTATCACGCAGCGTAAACGTCCAGACACGGTTATCGTTACTCTTCCACTGGGTGGCAACGCCAGGCACAATTTCGCCCTTTTCGTTTTGGTTAACCAGCCCTTCAAATAAATCACGAATGACCTGAATTTCTGGTAACCCCACAGCCTTGGCCGGATCGAGCGAGGCCGGTTCATCTTTGATATGACGCACCAGTTCTTGTTTCTCTGCCAGTACCGTACCGCTGGGTACATCCGCAGCCCAGGACAAGGAAATGCTGCTAACCAACAGCGCACAACAGGTTACTGGAACAGAATGCCGCATAAGATACCCTCAAATCTGGCCATTAAGTGAATGTGTAATTATTTGTATCGCCAGCAGGAAATGCAATTAACTTCGGACAAGAAAGTGATATTACACCTGAAAAGATAAGTGTGTGAAAACGATTTGATTATCCATACATTTTGCACAACACTGCGAATAACAATTTATGCATTCAGAGATGACTATGACCGTTACCCGTCCCCGTGCCGAGCGCGGCGCATTTCCGCCAGGAACCGAACATTACGGACGTTCACTCTTAGGTGCCCCGTTAATTTGGTTTCCCGCGCCGGCAGCCGATCGTGATAGTGGACTCATTCTGGCGGGTACCCACGGTGACGAAAACGCATCAATTGTCACGCTGTCCTGCGCCTTGCGTACGCTTACCCCTTCCCTGCGCCGTCACCACGTGGTACTGGCGGTAAACCCTGACGGGTGTCAGCTCGGCCTGCGCGCCAATGCTAACGGGGTTGATCTCAATCGTAATTTCCCGGCAGCAAACTGGAAAGCAGGTGAAACTGTCTATCGCTGGAATAGCAGTGCAGAACAACGCGATGTCGTGCTGTTGACGGGGGATCATCCGGGTTCCGAACCGGAAACCCAGGCGCTGTGTCAGTTGATTCACCGCATTCATCCCGCCTGGGTGGTCTCATTTCACGACCCGCTGGCATGCATTGAGGATCCGAGGCACAGCGAACTGGGCGAGTGGCTGGCACGAGGGTTCGAACTCCCCCTCGTCACCAGCGTGGGTTATGAAACACCGGGGTCTTTCGGCAGTTGGTGTGCCGATCTGAACTTGCACTGCATTACCGCAGAGTTCCCGCCCATCTCTTCAGATGAAGCCAGCGAAAAATACCTGCTGGCGATGTCCAATTTGCTGCGCTGGCACCCTAAAGATGGAGTTGCCCGGTCGTAAAATGCAGGGCGGGCTGCACATCGTTCGCAAGCCAGGTCGGGCCGTCGAGATCGGCAAAGCAGACCTGCGGCGTAAGCGGCAAAGCGGCATTGATCGCGCGCGATGTGCACAGCATGCATCCCAGCATCAATGCAAAACCCTGTTCTCGGGCTTCGGTCGCCAGCGCCAGTGCTTCCGTCAGGCCACCGGTTTTATCCAGCTTAATGTTCACCATCTCATAGCGTCCGTGTAGCGCTTTCAGGCTACTGCGGGTATGGCAGCTTTCATCCGCACAGATGGGCAGCGGATGCACAAAATTCTCCAGCGCAGCATCATCCTGAGCAGGCAGCGGCTGTTCCAGCATGGCAACACCTAAGTCAGCCAGCAGCTGACAGCGTGCAGCCAGACCTTCGGCACGCCAGGACTCATTGGCATCAACAATCAACGTCGCATCAGGAACAGCCGAACGAATAGCGACCATACGTTCGCTGATTAAGCGCGCATCCAGTTTGACTTTCAGCAGCGTCGCCCCGTTCTCCCACAGGGCGGCAGCGCTTGCCGCCATCTGTTCCGGCGTGCCGATCACCACCGTCTGAGCCGTCGTTACCGTTGCATCGAGTTCGACACCGACCTGCTCGGTCAGGGTTTGCTGCTGTTGCCGGGCACTTAAATCCCAAAGCGCGCAGTCGACAGCATTACGTGCGGCACCGGCAGGCAGTAGCTTTTGTAAATCTTCGCGCGTCAGTCCGTTTTCCAGCTGTGGGGCGATACCCATAATTTGCGCCAGTACCGAAGCATCGCTCTCGCCATAGCGAGGATAAGGCGTACACTCGCCGATCCCCTTCACGCCGTTTTCTTCCAGTTCGACCACCACCACGTGCGCTTCGGTCCTGCTGCCACGGGCAATTACAAACGGGGTGTGTAACGGCCAGGCTTCCTCATATACCTTCACTGTTCTCATTTGTTTTCCTTATGCAGTCCCGGAAGTGGATATCCGCAAATAGCGTTTGCCGTGTTAACTGTTGATGGCATAAACTAACCTCGACGTTAACTATATGTAAACAGGAAGATAACCATGTCACAAACCGTTCATTTCCAGGGCAACCCGGTTGCCGTTGCCGGCTCCATTCCTCAGGCAGGTAGCAAAGCGCAGGCTTTTACCCTTGTGGCTAAAGACCTGTCTGACGTTACGCTGGGCCAGTTTGCCGGCAAGCGCAAAGTGCTGAATATTTTCCCAAGCATCGATACCGGCGTCTGTGCGGCATCGGTACGTAAGTTTAACCAACTGGCGACAGAAATCGACAATACTGTCGTACTGTGTATTTCAGCCGACCTGCCATTCGCCCATTCTCGCTTTTGTGGCGCGGAAGGTCTGAGCAACGTGATCACTCTGTCCACCCTGCGTAACGCGGAATTCCTGAAAAACTACGGCGTTGAAATCGCCGAAGGCCCACTGAAGGGCCTGGCCGCGCGTGCCGTGGTGGTTATCGACGAGAATGACAACGTCATTTTCAGCCAGCTGGTGAATGAAATCACCAACGAGCCAGACTATGCTGCCGCTCTGGACGTACTGAAAGCCTAAGTCGCCCTAAAGCAAAAAGCCTCCATTCGGAGGCTTTTTCATCTACGTATTACTCTTCGCTTTTTTTCTGCTGACTCAGACCGTATTCACGTAACTTATTGGCGATTGCCGTATGCGAAACACCAAGTCGTTTGGCCAGTTTGCGCGTACTGGGATAATTCATATACAGCTGCGTCAGGACAGAGCGCTCGAAGCGGCTGGTAATTTCATCCAGCGACCCTTCCATCACCTCTTCCCCCACAGCTACCGTCGCCGCATCATAATCCGGTAATAAGATATCCTGTGGCCGCAGTTCGTACCCTTCAAGCTGGGTTAATGCCCGGTAGATAGCATTTTTCAACTGGCGCACGTTACCCGGCCAACCGTAGCGGGTTAACACCGTACTGAGATCGGCGGACAGTTTCGGGCGCGGCACGCCCTGTTCGTCGGCAAAACGCGCCACAAACAGCTCGGTGAGCGGCATAATGTCTTGCGGACAATCGCGCAACGGCGGCAGGTTGAGCGTCAGTACATTCAGACGATAATAGAGATCTTCGCGGAACAAACCTTTCTGTACCAGCTCCACCAGATTTTTTTGCGTGGCGCAAATCACACGGACATCAACGTGAACCTCATGATCTTCGCCGACGCGGCGGAAGGTCCCGTCATTAAGAAAACGCAGCAATTTGGTCTGCATGCTCGGCGACATTTCGCCAATTTCATCCAACAGTACTGAACCACCGTTAGCCTGCTCAAAGAAACCTTTTTTACCTTCCCCAGCATGACCAAACAGCTCGCTTTCTACCGCATCTTCAGGGATCGACGCACAATTCAGCGCCAGATAAGGTTTCGCCGCTCGCGGGCTTGCCAGATGGCAGGCATGGGCAAACAGATCTTTCCCCGTCCCGGTATTGCCGGTAATCAACAGCGGTGCGCTCAGCATGGCCAGTTTACGCGCCTGTTCTACCACGTGCTTCATTTTGGCACTGACGGCAATAATCTGGCTAAAGGCGCTCAGGTCCTGGGTGGTCATGTTTTGCAACTGACGCCCCATGCGGATGGTGGAACGCAGCATCACCACCGCGCCGGTTAACATCTGTTCCTGATTTTCGCCCTGCAAATGGACGGGGGTTATTTCCATCAGGAAATTCTGTCCATTAATGACGACATGCTCGCTGTGTGAATCCTGCGGATTGCTCTCCAGCCAGCGCTGGAAGTTAAAACCATTGATGAGTTGCGCCGCCGTGTGGTTGCGCATACGATCCTGAGTGTGAGCAAAAAGCTGGCAGCTCGCCGGGTTCGCCATCTCCACTTTGCTTTTCATGTCCAGTGAAAGGACCGGTTCAGGCAGCGCCTCAAGCAGCGCGCTCAGCGCCAGGTGTTCGCGTTCAGAAGGCATCCAGGGCACGGTGCGCACATCCGTTACACCGGCAATACGGCGGATTTCAGCCATCAGGCTGCTGAAGTTGGTGAACTCCAGTTCCGCAAAATTAAGGTAGATTCGCCCGATGGGGTCGATCTCGATACCGCGTAAGTCAATGCCTCGAAGCACCAGTAAATCGAGTAATTCGCGGGTCAGACCAAGTCGGTCTTCACAAAACACTTCCAGACGCATGGGAACCTTCACCTAAACAAGGGATCATGTGATAGATGATAAGCCAGTATTTCGTTAGCAGGAAGGACTCTGTCAACAAATATTGACAGCACGCTGGAAAATTAGGCGCCGGGGCGTAAAGTTATACGATCGGCGCCCATTTTTACTCAGCTTTCACGCGCAGGTTTATTCTTTTGTACGGTCTCTTTGACCTGAGTGATCAGCTGGCGACGGAAATCACCGAGACGCGGTTTATCATCGTCAATCCACGGCAGCGGACGACACAGTTCCATCGCTTTAATCCCCAGACGCGCCGTTAACAACCCGGCGCCAATGCCCTGGGCAGCACGCGTGGATAAACGTGCAGCCAGATCCTGCGACATCCAGTCCATACCGACTTCGCGAACCAGTTCACTGGCCCCGGCAAAGGCAATATTCAGCAGCACCAGGCGGAACAGGCGCAAGCGGCTGTAATAGCCCAGTTCGATGCCGTATAGCGTCGCAATACGGTTAATCAATCGCAGATTTCGCCAGGCGATAAATGCCATGTCCACCAGCGCCAGCGGGCTGACCGCGATCATCAACGTAGATTCTGCCGCTGAGCGGCTGATTTCACGTCGCGCCTGCGCATCCAGCACAGGCTGCACCAGATGAGCATACAAACTCACCACTTCACGATCGTTTTGCGTTTCGTGTATAGAGGCATACCAGCGCTGTAGCGCCGGATGAGACTGGTCGATACCCGCCTGCTGTGCCAGCTTTTCACAAAACGCGCGCCCTTTGCCG
The DNA here is from genome assembly GCF_005280945.1 of Citrobacter sp. wls718. Taxonomy (NCBI): domain Bacteria; kingdom Pseudomonadati; phylum Pseudomonadota; class Gammaproteobacteria; order Enterobacterales; family Enterobacteriaceae; genus Citrobacter; species Citrobacter sp. wls718. The sequence goes on along the minus strand of NZ_SZWV01000076.1, from coordinate 122,516 downwards.
GCGCCATGGCTATGCAACAAATCCCGCGCTTCATCACGCTCGTGCGCGCGCTGGCGTAAACGCCACAGCCGACGCCACTCCGTTGCCACCGAACCGACACCGGCGCCAACGATCAGCGCCCCGGCGACACACCCGCCCAGCGCAACCCAGTCCTGCGTTTGCCAGGCATTCATCGTCCACTGCACACCCTGTGCGACCACGCTGACGCCAAACAATGCCAGTCCGCTCATCACCATTTTGCGCCACAGGCTACGCTTAGGACGTAAAGCAGCATCAATGACCGCTTCAGCTTGTCCTTCATCTGCCAGCGGCTCGTCAAGTTGAGCCGGAGAAAAAGTCTGCACTTGCGTATCGTCGAACATCTGCTGCGCTTTAAAGGCCGGACGTTGATCAACGTCCAGCGGTCCTGAGAAATCGATACGCGGTTTTAACGGCTCGCTCATCGCAATTTATCTCCTATTAAAAACTCCAGCGCGGCATCAAGACGAATGTGCGGTAAGGGCTTATCCACATCCATGACCTGCGGACGAAACGCTTCAAACTGAAAGCCCTGACTGTCCCAAAACGCCTGACCCGGTAAGCGTGCTGGCACCTCTCCCGGATAGACGGTTAGCGGCGCGCCGTCGCTCAGGCGGTTCCCCCGCAGTGCCGGGATCTTCTCGCCTTTCACATCGATCAATCCGCTGGTAGTGGCCTGTACCGACGCCAGCCCCAGACAATCCATGCTGATGCCTTCAAAGGCGGCATTTTGCCAGGCGTCCTGGATCAGTTGCTGCAGTAGCGACACCATGTTGGCATGCTGATCGACCGTCACGTGGTCGGCTTTGGTAGCGGCAAACAGTAACTTGTCGATCACCGGTGAGAACAACCGCCGGAACAATGTACGCTGACCATAATGGAAGCTTTGCATCAATTGCGTGAGCGCCAGACGCATATCGTTAAACGCCTGTGGTCCGCTATTGAGCGGTTGCAGGCAGTCAACCAGCACAATCTGACGGTCAAAGCGCAGGAAGTGATTATTATAAAACCCCTTCACCACTTTCTCGCAGTAGTAATTGAATCGATCGCGCAGCATGCCAGCGTTGGTGTGTTTATCAGCCTGCGCCAGTTTCGATTCGCCATACGCGTCAACATCCGGCCACGGGAAAAACTGCAGCGCGGGTGCGCCCGCCATATCGCCCGGCAGAACAAAGCGCCCCGGCTGAATAAAATGCAGGCCCTGCTGCTTACACTGATGCAAATAATCCGTCCAGGCGGCGGCAATCTCCGCCAGACGATTTTCATCGGCGGGCGCTAAGGGATCTAACCCCTGACTTAACTGCCGCCATTTTGCCGACCATTCTGCCCGCTGGCCCTGCAATAATCCGGTCATTTGCCGCGACCAGCTCAGGTAATCCTGTGCCAGCATCGGCAAATCAAGCAGCCATTCGCCCGGATAATCGACGATCTCCAGATATAACGTGGAGGTGTCTTTAAAGTGGCGCAGCAATGAGTCATTGGACTTATAACGCAGCGCCAGACGAATCTCACTCACGCCGCGCGTCGGTGTCGGCCAGTTCGGCGGAGCGCCGTACAGCTGGGCCAGCCCTTCATCATAGGTAAAGCGCGGAATGCCAAAGTCGCGTTGTGGAACCCGTTTAACGCCGAGCAGACGCTCTTCGCGCACCGCGCTGAGCAGCGGCAGACGAGCGCCGGCATGAATATTGAGTAATTGGTTCACCATCGCGGTGATAAACGCGGTCTTACCACTGCGGCTAAGCCCGGTGACAGCCAGACGCAGATGCCTGTCCACGCCGCGATTCACCAGCGAATTGAGTTCATTTTTGAGTCGCTTCATCGCCATCCCGTTATGCTGAAGGAACCGTAGAAAATATAACAAACTGGAAGTAAAGATAGGGGGTAATTCTTATTTATCAACTACCTGAGGTCTAGCAGGCGACAAAAAATAATGCCGCCCGAAATAGATGTACATTGTGCGATTATTTGTTTTCTACTTTCGGAAGATCAATGCTTTTGATCCCCCCTTCATTTGTGACCTGCGTGTATCCCATCTCGGTAAGCATATCTTTCGCCTGTCCCGATTGCCGCCCGGAGTTGCAGTACAGTTTCACGGTGTCGGTCTTATCCGGAACCTCGGACGCGATGTGCGCTTTGAGATCTTTTAAGGGAATGTTGACGGCTCCCTGAACATGCTCCTGCTGGTATTGCTCAGGTACGCGGACATCAATCCAATGTTCCGCGGCAAAAACCGGCATACCGATGAGCAACGCTAGCGCGAATACCCCTTTTCTCAACATAGTATCGTCCTGTTAAATGACCTAATTTCATCTAACACTATATAACTGATCTTAAGAAAATATTGCGAGCGCACTATCACTGACCATAACGGCGGGATATTTTTTTGGCGACCTTGTTCAATAAAGGTTCAAGCATCAAAACCAGCAACATTTTTAGCGGGCGACGGGCGACGGATTT
>NZ_SZWV01000076.1:83441-120010 GCF_005280945.1 Citrobacter sp. wls718 | reverse complement strand
CGGCGACGCCCGCCGGGCCGTAGCGAAGTGCCGTAAACAGAACCAGCTTACCTGCTAATTTAACGCCAGGCTTTACCCTCTGCCCGGCACGTTGCCAGCGATTGTTCATCTCATTCCTCACAGTTGACGGAAGCGGCTACGCAATGTGAAGGTATCTGACGTCACATAACGCTCCATATCCCGCAAACGATTTTCACTGGCCGCGAGTTCGCGGTCGACGGCATCCAACAGTTCCCCGCTGGACGGTTGCTGTTCACCGGTTGCGACATTGTCCGGCATTGGGTCCAGCACAAAAGTCAGTACGATATAGGCCACCAGGGTGAAAAAAGCCAGGCCGAAGAAAATCGACAGTACTACCAGAATCCGTACAAGCTTCACCGGCACGTCGAGATACTGCGCGATACCTGCGCAGACCCCCTTCACCATGCCCTGCTGCGGAATACGCCACAATTTTTTGTTCAGGTTAACGCCTCCCATTAGCGGTCCCTCCAGTTAGGATGTTCAGCATCCAGAATGTCTTCCAGCGTCTGAATACGCTCACGCATGCGCTGCGCTTCAGCGTTCAGCTCCACTAAACGCTGCTGTTCGTTCTGCGACAATTCGCCACGACTGGAACGGTTGCTGTAATGCAGCCATAACCAAATCGGTAAAACAAACAGCACAAAGATGGTTAACGGGATGGCCAGAAATAGCGCGCTCATGAGTACTCCTTACAGGTGATGAGCGGCGGCGCGTTCGGGCGCCGCCAGATATTATTATTGCTTGTCTTGCTGCATTTTGGCTTTCAGTTGCGCCAACTGCTCGCTAATTTCATCATCCGCTTTCAGGTCGGCGAATTGCTGATCCAGCGATTTTTGCTTACCAAAGTTATGGCTTTCAGCTTCAGCTTCCATATGGTCGATACGACGCTCAAAAGACTCAAAGCGCGCCATGGCTTCATCGAGCTTACCGCTGTCCAGTTGACGACGAACATCACGTGAAGAACTGGCGGCCTGATGACGCAGGGTCAATGCCTGCTGACGAGCACGGGTTTCACTGAGTTTATTTTCCAGCTCGCCAATCTCTTTTTTCATGCGTGACAGCGTGTCATCAACCAGCGTCACTTCATGTTCCAGCGAGGCGATCAGATCGGTAAGCTTCTGCTTTTCAATTAAGGCAGAGCGCGCCAAATCTTCTTTCTCTTTACGCAGCGCCAGTTCTGCTTTTTCCTGCCACTCAACCTGTTGCGCGGTGGCCTGTTCAATACGGCGGGATAGTTGTTTCTTTTCCGCCAGCGCACGTGCCGAGTTCGAACGCACCTCAACCAACGTGTCTTCCATTTCCTGAATCATTAACCGCACCAGCTTCTGCGGATCTTCAGCCTTTTCCAGCAACGCATTGATGTTGGCGTTCACGATGTCGGCAAAACGAGAAAAAATACCCATAATGTAATCCTCACTGATAGTTCTGATATCGGGCGATGCCCTGCTGCTGGATTAATGCAGATTGCGTGCCAACTTTATAACTATTTGATTATAAAAATAATAGTTAATTTTACCTGATAGCGAAATTAGGGTACATTGGTGAATAACACTAACAAATAGTGAATTTCATCATGACCGGATACAAAGACAACCTTCTCGGCGAAGCCAACAGTTTCATCGAGGTGCTTGAGCAAGTTTCTCAGTTGGCACCGCTGGATAAACCGGTACTGGTGATCGGTGAGCGCGGCACGGGCAAAGAGCTGATCGCTAACCGCCTGCATTACCTCTCTTCACGCTGGCAAGGGCCGTTTATTTCGCTGAACTGTGCGGCGCTTAATGAAAACTTACTCGATTCAGAACTGTTCGGTCACGAAGCCGGCGCCTTTACCGGCGCACAAAAACGTCATCCCGGACGCTTTGAACGAGCTGATGGCGGGACGCTGTTTCTTGATGAACTGGCCACCGCCCCGATGCTGGTACAGGAAAAACTGCTACGGGTGATTGAATACGGGGAACTCGAACGTGTTGGCGGCAGCCAACCGCTGCAGGTTAACGTGCGCCTGGTCTGCGCCACCAACGCCGATTTACCGCGGATGGTTAATGAAGGGACGTTTCGCGCGGACCTGCTCGACAGGCTGGCCTTCGATGTGGTGCAACTTCCCCCGTTGCGGGAGCGTCAAAGCGACATCATGCTAATGGCCGAGCACTTTGCCATTCAAATGTGCCGGGAAATTGGCTTACCACTGTTTCCAGGCTTTAGCGCACAGGCCAGGGATACTCTGCTGCACTACCGTTGGCCGGGCAATATTCGTGAGCTGAAAAACGTCGTCGAGCGCTCTGTTTACCGCCACGGCACCAGCGAATTTCCACTGGATGAAGTCGTGATTGACCCTTTCAAACGCCACACCGTACAACCTTCGGAGCAGGAAACTCACTCCGCGCCGGTGACACTGCCGCTGGATCTACGTGAATTCCAGCAGCAACAAGAAAAAGCATTTCTGCAAACCAGCTTGCAGCAGGCAAAGTTTAATCAGAAAAAGGCGGCAGAATTACTCGGGCTGACCTACCACCAGCTGCGGGCATTGCTCAAAAAACATCAGATTTAGCGGTTCCTTGACCTGAATCGCACACATTTACGCCAGTTACCTGCAGACATTTTTACCTGACGGGCCGTTGTGCGATACACTTTGCAGATCGACTCTAAAAACCTTAAAAATTATGCGCCTGGTTTTATCATCTCTGATTGTGATGGCTGGACTTCTGAGTGGTCAGGCTGCTGCCGCGCCTGAGCAGACCACGCACGCTGATATTCGTGACAGCGGCTTTGTCTATTGCGTCAGCGGACAGGTCAATACGTTCAACCCACAGAAAGCGAGCAGTGGACTGATCGTCGACACGCTTGCCGCCCAACTTTATGACCGTCTGCTTGATGTGGATCCTTACACCTATCGCCTGGTGCCAGAACTGGCCGAAAGCTGGGAGGTGCTGGATAACGGCGCAACGTACCGCTTCCACCTGCGTCGTGACGTGCCATTTCAAAAAACCACCTGGTTCACCCCTACTCGTAAACTGAATGCAGACGATGTGGTGTTTACCTTCGAGCGAATCTTTGACCGCCAGCATCCGTGGCACAATGTTAACGGCAGCAACTTCCCCTACTTTGATAGCCTCCAGTTCGCCGATAATGTGCAAAGCGTGCGCAAGTTGGACAGCCATACCGTTGAATTTCGCCTGACTCAACCGGATGCGTCTTTCCTGTGGCATCTGGCCACGCATTACGCGTCGGTTATGTCAGCGGAATACGCGGGGCAGTTGGCAAAACAGGATCGCAAGGAATTACTGGACCGACAGCCTGTCGGTACCGGTCCGTATCAGCTTTCGGAAAATCGTGGCGGGCAATATATTCGCCTGCAGCGTCACGACGCGTTCTGGCGCGGGAAACCCTTAATGCCGCAGGTCGTCGTTGATCTCGGTTCTGGTGGAACCGGGCGCTTATCAAAACTGCTCACCGGTGAATGCGACGTGCTGGCCTGGCCTGCTGCCAGTCAGCTCAGCATCTTACGTGATGACCCACGTTTGCGCCTGACGCTGCGCCCTGGGATGAACATTGCTTACCTGGCTTTCAATACCAATAAACCCCCGTTGAACAATCCGGCCGTGCGTCATGCACTGGCGTTGGCAATCAACAACCAGCGGCTGATGCAGTCGATCTATTATGGTACAGCAGAAACCGCCGCATCTATTTTGCCGCGCGCCTCGTGGGCGTATGACAACGAAGCTAAAATTACAGAATACAATCCGGCAAAATCTCGCGAGCAGTTAAAAGCGCTGGGGCTGGAGAACCTGACGTTACAGCTTTGGGTACCAACCAGCTCCCAGGCCTGGAACCCCAGCCCGCTGAAAACCGCCGAGCTTATTCAAGCGGACATGGCGCAGGTTGGCGTGAAAGTGAAGATTATTCCGGTGGAAGGTCGTTTTCAGGAGGCGAGATTAATGGATATGAACCATGATCTGACGTTGTCCGGTTGGGCGACAGACAGTAACGATCCTGACAGTTTTTTCCGTCCGCTGCTTAGCTGTGCCGCCATCAACTCGCAGACCAACTTTGCCCATTGGTGTGATCCGGAGTTTGACAGCGTTCTGCGCAAAGCGCTGTCATCGCAGCAGCTCTCGTCACGCATTGATGCCTATGACGAAGCGCAAACGATCCTGGCACGAGAGCTACCCATCCTGCCGCTGGCCTCTTCACTGCGTTTGCAGGCCTATCGCTATGACATCAAAGGCCTGGTACTCAGCCCATTCGGTAATGCCTCCTTTGCCGGCGTATCCAGGGAAAAGAAAGATGAGGTGAAAAAACCATGATTATCTTTACCCTGCGTCGCTTTCTATTGCTCCTGGTCACCCTGTTCTTCCTGACGTTTATCGGGTTCAGCCTGAGTTATTTTACCCCCCATGCTCCTCTGCAGGGTGCGTCGCTGTGGAATGCGTGGGTATTCTGGTTCAATGGCCTCATCCACTGGGATTTCGGTGTATCCAGCATTAACGGACAACTGATCTCGGAACAGTTGAAAGAAGTGTTCCCTGCCACAATGGAATTGTGCGTTCTCGCCTTCGGTTTTGCGCTAATGGTCGGTATCCCGATTGGCATGCTGGCGGGGATCACACGCAATAAATGGCCGGATCGATGCATTAGTGCCTTTGCCCTGATGGGTTTTTCCATCCCGGTTTTTTGGTTAGCACTGTTGCTGACGCTGTTCTTCTCGTTAACGCTCGGGTGGCTGCCCGTGTCTGGCCGTTTTGATCTGCTTTATGAAGTCAAACCTGTTACCGGTCTTGCCATCGTCGACGCGTGGCTTTCCGACTCGCCGTGGCGCGATGAAATGCTGGTCAGCGCAATACGCCACATGGTGCTGCCGGTGTTAACGCTCTCCGTTGCGCCAACGACCGAAGTCATTCGCCTGATGCGTATCAGTACCATCGAGGTGTTCGATCAAAATTACGTAAAAGCGGCGGCCACTCGCGGCCTGTCTCGACTGACCATTTTACGTCGCCACGTACTGCATAATGCCCTGCCGCCGGTGATCCCGCGGCTTGGTCTCCAGTTTTCCACCATGCTGACGCTGGCGATGATCACCGAAATGGTCTTTAGCTGGCCAGGCCTTGGCCGCTGGCTGATCAACGCCATTCGCCAGCAGGATTACGCCGCAATTTCAGCCGGCGTGATGGTGATTGGCTCACTGGTCATTATCGTAAACGTGATCTCTGATATTTTGGGTGCCATGGCTAACCCTCTGAAACATAAGGAATGGTATGCCTTACGATAGCGTATACAGCGAAAAGCGCCCGCCTGGCACGCTGCGTACCGCGTGGCGCAATTTTTATGGCGATGCGTCTGCAATGGTCGGTCTGTATGGCTGTGCGGGACTGGCCATACTGTGTGTTTTCGGTGGCTGGTTTGCGCCTTATGGTATCGATCAGCAATTCCTGGGTTATCAACTGCTCCCGCCTTCCTGGTCGCGTTATGGCGAGGTGTCATTCTTCCTTGGGACCGACGATCTGGGACGTGACGTATTAAGCCGCCTGCTGAGCGGTGCAGCTCCCACTGTCGGCGGCGCATTTGTTGTCACGCTCGCCGCCACGATATGTGGTCTGGTATTGGGGGTTTTAGCCGGGGCAACCCACGGTTTACGCTCGGCAGTGTTGAACCATATTCTCGATACCCTGCTCTCGATCCCGTCGCTGCTGCTGGCGATCATTGTGGTGGCGTTTGCTGGCCCCCATCTGACGCACGCGATGTTTGCCGTCTGGCTGGCGCTGTTGCCACGCATGGTGCGCTCTGTCTATAGCATGGTGCATGACGAGCTGGAAAAAGAGTATGTCATTGCTGCCCGACTGGATGGTGCCTCCACGCTCAACATTCTGTGGTTTGCGATTTTGCCCAATATTACCGCTGGGCTTATCACTGAAATCACCCGCGCTTTGTCGATGGCGATTCTGGATATTGCCGCACTGGGCTTTCTCGACCTCGGCGCACAGCTTCCGTCGCCGGAATGGGGAGCCATGCTGGGCGACGCGTTGGAGTTAATTTACGTTGCCCCATGGACCGTGATGTTGCCCGGGGCGGCGATCATGATTAGCGTGCTGCTGGTAAACCTGTTAGGTGACGGTGTACGCCGCGCAATTATCGCGGGGGTGGAATAATGCCATTACTGGATATTCGTAACCTGACCATTGAGTTCAGAACCGGCGACGACTGGGTAAAGGCCGTTGACCGCGTCAGTATGACACTCAATGAAGGCGAGATCCGTGGACTGGTCGGTGAATCGGGCTCCGGTAAAAGTTTAATCGCCAAGGCTATTTGCGGCGTGGCAAAAGACAACTGGCGCGTGACCGCTGACCGCATGCGCTTTGATGATATCGATCTGCTACGACTGTCTGCCCGCGAGCGGCGTAAACTGGTCGGTCATAATGTGTCCATGATCTTTCAGGAACCGCAGTCCTGTCTCGATCCGTCTGAACGCGTCGGACGGCAGCTGATGCAAAATATTCCCGCCTGGACCTATAAAGGGCGCTGGTGGCAACGCATTGGCTGGCGCAAACGCCGCGCGATTGAACTGCTGCACCGCGTCGGGATAAAAGACCATAAAGATGCGATGCGCAGCTTCCCGTATGAGTTGACGGACGGCGAGTGCCAGAAAGTCATGATTGCCATCGCCCTGGCGAATCAGCCACGTTTGCTGATTGCCGATGAGCCGACCAATGCGATGGAGCCCACCACTCAGGCGCAAATTTTCCGTCTACTGACCCGGCTCAATCAAAACAGCAACACCACCATTTTGTTGATCAGCCATGACCTGCAAATGCTCAGCCAGTGGGCGGATAAAATCAACGTCATGTACTGCGGACAAACGGTGGAAACCGCGCCAAGTAAAGATTTGGTGACGATTCCGCACCATCCTTATACACAGGCGTTGATCCGTGCCATTCCAGATTTTGGTAGCCCAATGCCGCATAAAAGCCGCCTGAATACGATGCCTGGTGCGATCCCTTTATTGGAACAGTTACCAATGGGGTGCCGTTTGGGGCCGCGCTGCCCTTACGCTCAACGTGAGTGCATTGAAACCCCACGACTGACCGGAGCAAAGAATCATCTCTATGCCTGTCATTTCCCGCTGAACATGGAGAGAGAGTGAGATGGTAGAAACACTGCTCGAAGTACGTAACCTGAGCAAAACCTTTCGCTACCGGACGGGCTTGTTTCGTCGCCAGACCGTAGAAGCCGTCAAGCCACTGAGCTTTACACTGCGTGAGCGCCAGACGCTTGCCGTCATTGGCGAAAACGGCTCCGGTAAATCGACGCTGGCAAAAATGCTGGCCGGAATGGTTGAGCCGACCAGCGGTGAGCTGCTGATTGACGATCATCCGCTAAAATACGGTGATTATTCTTTTCGCAGCCAGCGCATTCGTATGATTTTCCAGGACCCGTCAACATCGTTGAACCCGCGTCAACGTATCTCGCAGATCCTCGATTTTCCGCTACGTCTGAATACCGATCTTGAGCCGGAGCAACGCCGCAAGCAGATCGTCGAAACCATGCGCATGGTCGGTCTGCTGCCCGATCACGTTAGCTACTACCCGCATATGTTGGCACCAGGACAAAAACAGCGCTTGGGGTTAGCTCGCGCCCTGATTTTACGTCCCAAAGTGATTATCGCGGACGAAGCGCTGGCCTCTCTGGATATGTCGATGCGCTCGCAGCTGATTAACCTGATGCTCGAGCTACAGGAAAAACAGGGTATTTCATATATCTATGTGACGCAGCATATTGGGATGATGAAACACATCAGCGATCAGGTGTTGGTGATGCACCAGGGCGAGGTCGTCGAGCGCGGCAGTACGGCGGATGTGCTGGCCTCGCCGCTGCATGAACTGACCCGCCGCCTGATATCCGGGCATTTCGGTGAGGCGCTCACCGCCGATGCCTGGCGCAAAGATCGCTAACTGTTATTGACGCCCTCCTCTGATGGAGGGCCTTTTGGTCATCAGTGATAAATATCTACAGGCAGCAATGCTTCAATGTCGCTAAATGCAACCGGCGGGAAAATATCACCCTGCACGGCCCAGATACCCGCATGGCTTAGTTCATCAATAAGCCGCGCGTCCTCCAGCCCCTCGACGACCACTCGGTCACAATATTCCCTGATGTTCTTAATCAGAACCGGAAACATCGGCTTTTCGACCTGCGACAAAAAGTAGCCGCGATCCATTTTCACTACATCAAAATTACCGCTGACCAGCGGGTTTGCCCCCACGCTACCAGAGCCAAGATTGTTCAACCACAAGGCATTAGGCCCGTCACACAGAGAATTAATCAGCAGGTTATTCAGGCAAGCAGTATTCGACAGGAAACGTTCTGAGAGTTGAAGTGCAATAAACGGCATAGCGTGTAAGGCCGAGGTTATAGCAGGGTCGCCTATCGCTAGAAGCGCCATTTCATCAATCAGATTAAGTGTACAAAAAAGGTTATTGCTCTCAAACCAGGCGCGCTTTCGGGTGATTAACGCGATTTGTTCAAGCATGAAATGGCGTTTTTGTGCACTATTCCACGCGGCAATGATGAAATCTGAATGTAACGGGTGAACCGTCTCTGAGGTAAACCGGGCGATCATCTCAACACCCAGCAACTTTTCCGTTGTGTCTCTCATCGGTTCCGCGATGAAATGATAGCGCATAAGACCACTCCAATTGATCATAACATACTGATAATGCGCTTTTAATTATAATAAATCAATAATATCGATCAATGATTCATTATTGATCGATAAAAACAATATATGATAACAGGATGAATATAGCCGATTTTTTAGTTTTAAGAATCTTCTGACATTGATATGTTCATCAACATCGACTAGCGCTAAATCATACCATTTTACGCCGTTGAGTCCTCGTGTTTTCTGCCCTCGCCCCTGCTCCGGTCTGGTTGGAGGAGGCAGAACCTGGGGGGAGTGATATACTCCTCACGTGCAACGAATAGTGACAGGCCACTGATACTGACAACGATGCCACGGTTCCCGAAATCCCTTTTACTGTCGTTAACCGTATGGTGACTCGCAGAGAAAGATCGTGACACAAGGGGCAGAGAGTGGGATATAATTTCAGACCAATTTCGAGTGACCTTGAAATTGCAATCATAACGCATTGATTGCTAAAAAAATAAGTAATGACTATAAGGATTAAAGCTATGGGTTTTCTTTCCGGTAAGCGCATTCTGGTGACCGGTCTTGCCAGTAAATTGTCCATCGCCTACGGTATCGCTCAAGCGATGCACCGCGAGGGAGCTGAACTGGCGTTCACCTACCAGAACGACAAACTGAAAGGCCGCGTGGAAGAATTTGCAGCTCAACTGGGTTCCAACATCGTCCTGCAGTGCGATGTGGCTGAAGACGCCAGCATCGACACCATGTTCGCTGAACTGGGCAAAACCTGGGAAAAATTCGACGGTTTCGTACACTCCATCGGTTTCGCACCGGCAGACCAACTGGATGGCGACTATGTGAATGCGGTCACCCGCGAAGGTTTTAAAATCGCTCATGACATCAGCGCCTACAGCTTTGTAGCGATGGCAAAAGCCTGCCGCTCGATGCTGAACCCAGGCTCTGCACTGCTGACGCTGTCCTACCTGGGCGCAGAGCGCGCTATCCCGAACTACAACGTAATGGGTCTGGCGAAAGCGTCTCTGGAAGCAAACGTCCGCTATATGGCTAACGCGATGGGTCCAGAAGGTGTGCGTGTCAACGCAATCTCCGCAGGTCCAATCCGTACTCTGGCGGCTTCTGGCATCAAAGATTTCCGTAAAATGCTGGCCCATTGCGAAGCGGTTACCCCGATTCGTCGTACCGTGACCATTGAAGATGTGGGCAACTCAGCAGCATTCCTGTGTTCTGACCTGTCTGCCGGCATCTCTGGCGAAGTCGTTCACGTTGATGGTGGCTTCAGCATCGCGGCAATGAACGAGCTGGAACTGAAATAATCTTTCAGACCTCCTCTGTGGGCGGCGCGATGTCGCCCATGTTTTTTTCCCCCTCCCGTCAGCTACTCCCTGTCATATATACTTTTCTGATATTTATTATCACGTAACAATCTTTCATCCCCTCATCAGCTTACGCCAGGATATTGCAGCGCAAACGATCCGGCGGACGAACATAACGACGTATCCGGGTCGCCACTTTTTTGACCAAGGAACGCCCATGGAACAACGCCGAATTGAAGGCAAAAGCCACTGGTATCATGAAACGCAGTCCAGCACCTATCCGCAAGATGTTCTCCCGCTGGTGCCAGAAGCAGCAGACGTCGAAGACAGTTTTTTGCTGGACCTGGCGATACCGGAAGTCGCGCTGTTACCCTTTCAGTCCTGGTTAGAACCTGCCCGTGAACTTGCTCACCTTCTCTTCCCTGCTGATGTTGACCTAAATTCGTTACATACGTTCAGCGCCTATGAACGTATGAGTACCGCCTTAACTGTCGCTCAGGTTTACGGCATCCAACGATTGTGTAACCACTACGCAGCGCGTTTGACCCCGCTACCAGGCCCGGACTCCTCCCGTGAGAGTAATCACCGGCTGGCACAAATTACCCAGTATGCTCGCCAACTTGCCAGTTCTCCTGCCGTGATTGGCGCACGCGATCGCCAGCATCTTGATGATGTTGGATTAACAACCTGCGATATCATCTTGATTAATCAGGTCATCGGCTTTGTCGGTTTTCAGGCCCGTGTCGTGGCGGTCCTTCAGGCTTATTTTGGCCATCCCTTGCGTCGCATACCGGGCCTTGATATTCAGCAATACGCGCAGGCCGCTATTTTTAACAACGCCGATGCACAATGGCATATGGCCGCATTCCCGATAGACGTCATCCCGCCTCGCGAGGCTCCGCCAGGCAGCGTTGACCAAAACGGGCGCATCCCGGATTTACAAACGCTCGCGCCGCTGCTGGCACATTCACCGACGATACTGGCTTTACTCAGATCATTGCTGACCAGTACGCTATGTACAGATACACCGTCGAGGGCGTTTTCTCTCGCCACACTGCTGACATCACGCATTAACGGCAGCGTGGCATGCTTTAATGAACAGGCCCTCACAGCTCATCAACTGGCGGACTTCATCACGATACTGCGTCTGGATGAACGCGAATTGCAGCGCTGGGAACAACGACATCCGGTTGAGCGCGCTACCCTGCAAGCGGTACAATGGTTAACCAGGGCGCCCGACCGTTTTAGCGCCGCACTGTTAACCCCGTTATTTGAACAGGGTACCTCATCGGAACAGACTATTAACTTACTGGCCTGGAGTGGATTGTGCGGATGGTTGAATCGCTTGAAAATCGCGCTGGGCGAGACTCACTAACCACTCCGCTCATTGAAAGAGCGCTTGCTGCGACTGGCAGTTTCGCGTAAAACTGTCAGCCGCTCTTTTGGCCACGAAAATAGACAATTATGCTTCAGGACAACCCGCTGCTAGCGCAGCTTAAACAGCAACTACATTCCCAGACGCCGCGTGCTGAAGGGGTGGTAAAAGCCACGGAAAAAGGCTTTGGCTTCCTGGAAGTCGATGCACAAAAAAGCTATTTCATTCCACCGCCGCAGATGAAAAAAGTGATGCATGGTGACCGCATTGTCGCGGTGATCCATAGCGAAAAAGATCGCGAATCTGCCGAGCCGGAAGAACTGGTTGAACCGTTCCTGACGCGTTTCGTGGGTAAAGTTCAGGGTAAGAACGATCGTCTGTCCATTGTGCCAGATCATCCGTTACTGAAAGACGCTATCCCCTGCCGCGCTGCTCGCGGTGTGGATCATGAATTTAAGGAAGGTGACTGGGCCGTCGCAGAAATGCGTCGCCATCCGCTGAAAGGCGATCGCACCTTCTACGCTGAATTAACCCAGTTCATCACCTTTGCTGACGATCATTTCGTCCCCTGGTGGGTCACGCTGGCGCGCCACAATCTTGAAAAAGAAGCACCGAATGGCGTAGCCACCGAAATGCTGGATGAAGGTCTGGAACGTCAGGATCTTACCGCACTGAACTTCGTCACCATTGACAGTGCCAGCACCGAAGATATGGACGATGCGCTGTACGCCGAGGAACTGGCTGATGGCAAACTGCAATTAACCGTCGCCATTGCCGATCCTACCGCCTGGATTGCCGAAGGCAGCAAGCTGGATAACACTGCTAAAATTCGCGCGTTCACCAACTATCTCCCGGGCTTCAATATCCCGATGTTACCGCGTGAACTGTCAGACGACCTGTGCTCGCTGCGGGCTAACGAAGTCCGTCCGGTGCTCGCTTGCCGCATGACCATTGCGGCTGACGGCACTATTGAAGACGACATCACCTTCTTCACGGCGACCATCGAATCCAAAGCGAAACTGGCCTATGACAACGTGTCTGACTGGCTGGAAGGGAATAATGGCTGGCAGCCTGAAAACGATGAGATTGCCGAGCAGATCCGTCTGCTGCAGCGTATCTGCATGAGCCGTGGCGAGTGGCGTCATAACCACGCCCTGGTGTTTAAAGATCGCCCGGATTACCGCTTTGTACTGGGTGAAAAAGGTGAAGTGCTGGATATAGTGGCGGAACCGCGTCGCATTGCTAATCGTATCGTGGAAGAGTCGATGATTGCGGCAAACATCTGCGCCGCGCGCGTTCTTCGCGACAAACTAGGCTTCGGGATTTATAACGTACACATGGGGTTCGATCCGGCGAATGCTGAAGCGTTGGCCGCCCTGCTGAAAACCCATGGTATGCACGTGGATGCCGAAGAGGTGTTGACGCTGGAAGGCTTCTGCAAACTGCGTCGTGAACTGGATGCTCAACCTTCTGGTTTCCTCGATAGCCGTATTCGCCGTTTCCAGTCCTACGCTGAAATCAGCGTCGAGCCAGGTCCGCACTTTGGGCTGGGCCTGGAGGCATACGCCACCTGGACCTCACCTATCCGTAAGTATGGCGATATGATCAACCATCGCCTGTTAAAAGCGGTAATTAAAGGCGAAACCATCGCTCGACCACAGGACGACATCACGATACAGATGACGGAACGCCGTCGCCTGAACCGGATGGCCGAACGTGACGTCGGTGACTGGTTATACGCCCGCTTCCTGAGTGACAAAGCCGGGACTGACACCCGTTTTGCGGCTGAAATCATCGATGTCAGCCGCGGCGGTATGCGGGTGCGCTTAGTCGACAATGGCGCCGTCGCGTTTATCCCGGCACCGTTCCTGCACGCGGTCCGTGATGAACTGGTGTGCAGCCAGGAAAACGGCACGGTACAGATCAAAGGTGACGTGGTTTACAAGGTCACTGACGTGATCGACGTGACCATCGCAGAAGTGCGAATGGAAACCCGCAGCGTTATCGCACGTCCAGCCGCGTAGCACCACTAAACTCAACGGCCTTTCTCTTTTTGTGAAAGGTCGTTTTCTTTTCCCCCCTGATACGCCGCCACGCACTACACTTCCTTCATCCAGTCCAAATTATTTTTACTCTTTTCAGGTCTGCTGACTTTGCTTTTTTCTGAATCTGGATTACACATAAATATATAAATAAAACAATATGTTCAGCCATAATCACCCTGTATGAATCATGGCTACCCTTACTTTTGAGGCTCTATGCGCTTTAAACGGGATAGTACACATCATGAAAGACGTTCGGGAATTGGTAACGTTGTATAGCTTCGTGGGTTCTCACAACCCCTACTGGCGTTTGTCAGAGGAGTGTAACATCCTGCATTTCTCTATTGACGAAACGGCCGCAGCAGAACAAACCATCGAATTATCACCGGAACAAGCCGATCGCATTCGGGAAATGACAGTGATTACATCCAGTCTGCTGATGACCCTTCCCATCGATACGGATGACATTCCCGTGCACCTTGTCGGGCGAAAAATTAATAAACGTGAATGGGCTGGTAGCGCATCAGCCTGGGACGACACCCCTTCTGTGGCACGCGATCTGGCACAAGGATTATCCTTTGCCGAACAGGTCGTATCGGAAGCCAATTCAGTTATCGTGATACTTGACCGACAGGGTAACATTCAACGTTTTAATCGGTTATGCGAAGAATACACCGGACTAAGAGAACGTGAAGTGATCGGGCAAAGCGTCTTCACGCTGTTTATGAGCCGTCGTGAAGCTGCGGCATCAAGACGCAATATTGACGTTTTTTTTCGTGAAGGCAACTCGTATGAAGTCGAGCGCTGGGTTAACACCTGTAAGGGTCAGCGCCTGTTCCTGTTTCGTAATAAATTTGTGCATAACGGCAGCGGTAAGAACGAAATATTTCTGATCTGTTCCGGGACCGATATTACCGAAGAGCGGCGCGCCCAGGAGCGACTTCGCGTGTTGGCGAACACCGACTCCATCACCGGGTTACCCAACCGTAACGCCATTCATGAGTTGATTAGCGAAGCGATTGATAACGCGGGCGACACGCAGGTCGGCATTATTTATCTCGACCTCGATAACTTCAAAAAGGTCAACGATGCCTACGGGCATATGTTTGGCGACCAGCTTTTACAGAGTGTCTCGCTGGCCATCCTAAGTTGCCTCGAAGATAACCAGTTACTGGCGCGCTTCGGTGGTGATGAGTTTATCGTCCTCGCGACGGGAACCTCCCAGGGGGCGCTGGAGGCCACGGCCTCGCGCATTCTGACCCGTCTGCGGCTACCGTTCCGCATTGGCCTGATTGAAGTGTATACCGGCTGTTCTATCGGCATTTCCCTGGCACCCCAGCATGGTAATGACAGCGAAAACGTCATTCGCAACGCGGATACCGCCATGTATACCGCCAAAGAAGGCGGACGTGGGCAGTTTTGCGTGTTCTCCCCTGAAATGAATCAGCGGGTGTTCGAGTATCTGTGGCTGGATACCAACCTGCGTAAGGCGCTGGAAAACGATCAGTTGCTGATCCACTATCAGCCCAAAATAACCTGGCGGGGTGAAGTCCGCAGCCTGGAGGCGCTGGTCCGCTGGCAGTCGCCGGAGCGTGGGTTAATTCCGCCGCTGGAATTTATCTCTTACGCCGAAGAATCAGGGCTTATCGTCCCGCTGGGGCGCTGGGTGATTCTGGATGTTGTGCGCCAGGTGGCGAAGTGGCGCGATAAGGGAATCAATCTGCGCGTGGCGGTAAACGTCTCGGCGCGTCAACTGGCCGATCAAACACTGTTCACCGATCTGAAGCAGGTTCTCCACGATCTGAATTTTGAGTATTGCCCCATTGACGTCGAGTTAACAGAAAGCAGTTTAATTGAGAATGAACAGCTAGCACTGTCCGTTATTCAGCAGTTTAGTCAGCTTGGCGCCCAGATCCATTTGGATGATTTTGGCACAGGATACTCTTCACTTTCCCAGCTTGCCCGCTTCCCGCTCGATGCGATTAAACTGGACCAGACCTTCGTCAGGGATATCCACAAACAATCCATTTCACAGTCGCTGGTACGCGCCATTGTTGCGGTGGCGCAAGCGCTAAATCTACAGGTGATTGCTGAAGGCGTGGAAAGTGCGAAAGAGGATGCCTTTCTGACCAAGAATGGTGTCAATGAGCGTCAGGGATTTTTGTTCGCTAAGCCAATGCCAGCTGCCGCGTTTGAACGTTGGTATAAGCGACATCTGAATAAAAAAATGCGCTAAAGGTGCAGAAATAACCGTCGTGAAATAGCGAAGAATGTACATTCCGTGACTATCGTATCTGTCTGTAATCACGGAATATATAATATTCTCCGATCATGTCGGTTAATACTATTTTTCCCTTCTCTTTTGTGATGATTTTCTGCATCATGAAATTCTAAATTTTTTGACACCAGGATGATGACCATGTCTGATATCGACGCAAAACGACTGGCCGAACGCATTGATACCGTACTGGATATCCTTGTTGCAGGTGACACTCACTCAGCCATCCACAATCTCGAAATCCTCAAGGCTGAACTGTTAAGCACGGTCAACGAAGAAACAGCGCCAGTGTCAAAAAAACACAAAGCCCCGTGGGAGATCTGACGGCTTTGTACTTGTTATGTGGTTGCTGATATCAGACTGCTGATAACGTAACCTCCGTTTAATGTCCGATACGATACCGCTATAAAAATTAATACTATGAATTCCCGACAACAATCTATTTTGCAGATAGTGACCGATAAAGGCCAGATGAGCGTATCTGAGCTTGCCAAAATCACCGGTGTCTCTGAAGTGACGATTCGACAGGATCTGAACACGCTGGAAAAACAGAGTTATTTACGCCGTGCGCATGGTTTCGCAGTGTCACTGAATAGCGACGATGTTGAAACGCGTATGATGACCAACTTCACCCTGAAACGTGAACTGGCTGAGTTTGCCGCCTCACTGGTCAATCCTGGTGAATCCGTATTTATTGAAAACGGTAGCAGTAATGCACTGCTGGCCAGAACGCTGGCGGAACAAAAAGACGTCACTATCATTACGGTCAGCAGCTATATCGCTCACCTGCTGAAAGAAACACCCTGCGAAGTAATCCTCCTCGGCGGGATCTATCAGAAAAAAAGCGAAAGCATGGTTGGACCATTAACGCGTCAGTTTATCCAGCAGGTTCACTTTAGTAAGGCTTTTATTGGAATCGATGGCTGGCAGCCTGAAACCGGCTTCACCGGCCGTGACATGATGCGTTCAGACGTGGTCAATGCAGTGCTGGAAAAAGGCGCAGAGGTGATTGTGCTCACCGACAGCTCGAAGTTTGACGCCATTCATCCGTACACACTCGGTCCGTTGGAGCGATTCAATCGTGTCGTCACTGATGCAAAACTCAGCGCCAGCGTGCAAATGCAACTAGAGCATTCAGGATTAATCGTTAACATCATCGATACCCGCGCATAATACATCACCAGATGATTTGCCTGTCGGCAAATCATCTTCTCTCTGAGACTTATCCGACCGTCCAATTAAGACTTTTTACCTGTTGTTAACAGGGTAATGTCGTAAAATTAATGTTAGCGATATAACAGGAACACACTCTCATCAACAGATGATTGATGGTCATGCCCTGCGCTAAACGGTTTCACGGAAATACCTTTAATGACCTTAATTTCACGCTATCATTAAAGAGACTGGATTCCGTGAATCAATCATTCAGGAGAAAGTATTATGTTAGTAACGAGCAAAAAAATGACCGCTGCCATTCTGGCGATTACTCTGGCTATGTCTTTGAGTGCCTGCTCTAACTGGTCTAAACAAGACCGCAACACCGCTATTGGTGCGGGTGCAGGTGCCATTGGTGGTGCAGTCCTGACGGACGGCAGTACGCTGGGTACGCTGGGTGGTGCTGCAGTAGGTGGTATTATCGGCCACCAGGTGGGTAAATAATCTACGGTTGACCGGCTCGATATAATAATACGTTTACTTTTTCGCGACCGTACTATTTACATTACTAATAATAAAGCCACGAATATTTTCGTGGCTTTTTTTATTAGCCGCCAGCCAGTTTAACTTTCAAGCCTTTGGCTTCCAGCAAGGATTTAATCAGGTCGCGTTTATCGCCTTGTATTTCAATGACGCCCTCTTTCACGGCCCCACCACAGCCACATTTTTTCTTTAACTCGGCTGCTAATTTGGTTAGCTCTAAGTCGTCCAGATCAATACCGGTAATCAGGCAAACGCCCTTTCCTTTTCGACCGCTGGTCTGGCGTTGAATTCGCACAATACCATCGCCTTTTGGACGTTCTGTCACCGCTTTAGGTTCGTCAATTCGTCCAGACTCAGTCGAGTAGACCAGACGAGAGTTAGCGTCGCTCATTTACGCTCCTCGTTTCAGTGAGGTGTTGATCGCCTTCAGCGTCTGGGCCGGATCCGCCGACTGCGTGACCGGACGACCAATCACCATATAATCCACACCCGCTGACAGTGCCTGCTGTGGCGTCATAATGCGGCGCTGATCGCCCGCTTCACTGCCTTCAGGACGAATACCAGGCGTTACCAGCTTAAACGCCTGACCAAACTCTTGTTTGAATCGTACCGCTTCCTGTGCAGAACAGACAACGCCGTCCAGCCCGCAGTTTTGCGTTAACCGTGCCAGTCTTTCTGCATGCTCCGCAGGTGACAACGTCACTCCCAGATCGGCAAGGTCGCTGGCTTCCATGCTGGTCAGCACCGTCACGGCAATTAACAACGGCGCATCGTTACCAAATGGTACCAAGGCTTCACGAGCCGCCGTCATCATCCGTGCCCCACCCGAGGCATGAACGTTAACCATCCACACGCCAAGGTCTGCCGCAGCCGCTACGGCATGTGCCGTGGTATTGGGGATGTCATGGAATTTCAGGTCCAGAAATACGTCAAATCCACGCTGTTGCAGGTCGCGCACCAATTGAGGCCCAAAAAGCGTGAACATCTCTTTGCCCACTTTCAAACGGCAATCACGGGGATCAATTCTGTCGACAAATGCCAATGCTTTATCGCGATTATTGTAGTCCAGAGCGACAACGACAGGAGAATCAGTAACAGCACGGGGAGAAGATGAAGCAGTAAACGTCATAACCAGACCTTCCTGAAGATGGGCACCTTTCGGCACAAAATGGGTAAACGGCGTGCATTCTACCTGTGGTCATAGGAAATTAACAGATTCGATTACATCGCTGCCTGGCGATGTGGCACGGAGGCTAAATGTGCAGGATGTTATTAAACAATAAGGATGTTGTAACTAAAGTCGGTATTTTTTTAATTACAAACCGTCAAGACCGCGAATTGGCTTAATGGTTGACCATGAACGGCACGATGGGCAATGCCAGTACAGCGTGTAGGCGGTAAATCCGCATTTCTGGCAGCGGTAGCGCGGCTTACTGCGAACCTGTTCGCCGACCATATCCCGTAACACCATCAGACTCTCTTTAGCACGCCCTTCCTCGGCCTCATTGAGGTGATAGTCCATTAGTTTGTGGAAGACGCGCATCGTCGGATGACGCTGCAACTGACGGGTGATATAAACCTGCGCGGTATCGCTGCCCTCACGCGCTTCGAGGATATCCGCCAACATCAGCTCAGCGGCGGCACCGGTATTCTCCTCTACGGCGCGGCGTAAGAACTCCGCCCATTCATCGTTCTTACCAAGTTGCTGGTAGCAACTCTGTAGCATGTCCAGCGTTTCGCTGACCAGCTCTTTGTCCTGGGAAATTACGCGCTGCAGGCTTTCGACCGCCTTCGCATAGTCCCCTTTCATCATGTACACGCGTCCCATCATGATGGAAACCCGCGCACTGTTTTTGTCGGCGGCAGCCCCTTTTTTTAACAACGTCATGGCGCGGTCCATGTCGTCGCTGCCCAGTTGCTGAAGGGCCAGTTCGCAGTAGAAGTGTGCGATCTCAATTCGCTGCTTATCTTTACCGAGCTTCACCAGGCGTTCCGCAACGTCAATGGCTTTTTGCCACTCACTGGTTGCCTGATAGATCTGCAACAGCTGTTGCAACGCACCCACGCGGAAATCGGTTTCATCGGTAAGCTGATTGAACATGTCTTCAGCGCGGTCATACAGACCTGCGGCCATGTAATCGCGACCGAGTTGTTGAACCGCCAGCAAACGCTGTTCGTAGGTCAATGACGCACTTTCCATCAACGTTTGATGGATGCGGATAGCGCGATCGACTTCACCGCGCGAGCGGAACAGGTTTCCCAGGGTGAGATGAGCCTCAACGGTGCCGGTATCCTCTTTCAACATATCGAGGAACAGATCCACCGCTTTATCTTGTTGGTTGCTCAGAAGGAAGTTAACCCCGGCGACATAGTCACGCGACAGACGGTTAGCTTCGTCCTGTTTTGTTTGTTGCGCACTTCTGCGACCCATATACCACCCATAGGCAGCGGCTACAGGTAACAGCAGAAACAACAACTCCAGCATAAATAATTATTCCTTCACAACCGACGAATCGGCAGAAACCGCAACGTCGGTCGCAGGCGCAAGCTGGTTTTCCAGTCGTTTGATTTTACGTTCGGCACGCACAAGAGACACGCGAACCCTCAGCCAGAAAAGGCCGCAAATTAACCAACCAATCGCAAATCCTGCAGCAAACAACACGGCAAGCAGCGTAGAAATACGATATTCACCTTGGGCCAGCAGGTAGTTAAACGTTACCTGTTGATCGTTTTGCGCACCTAATGTCACCGAAATAACAAAAATCGCCAACACCAGTAAGAAAATGAGTAAATATTTCACATTACTTCCCGTTATGTGGTTTGAGCGAATAAATCGTGTACAACTTACCGCGTTGAGCCCTTTAAATTACCATTTTCACGACGAGTGCGAAATGGAAAAGCGCTTTAGTCTTTATGATTTAAGGGCAAAACACGAAAAATCAATCACGGTCAGCTTTCTTGTTCACGCTGCGCGATTTCTTGTTGCTCCTGAACCGGCGGTGTTAATGGCCCACAGACCCGTTGTGCAAGCCATGTCGCCAACGTAACCAGCAGCCATGATATCAACGTCGCCACGACTAAATCTCGCGGCCAGTGCATGCCCAGTAACAAACGACTGCCCATTACACCCGTCGCCCAGACCAGCAAGAAAACAATCGTCAGCGTACGTCTACGCGGCCATAATAGCCCCACGGCCAGTAACGCCCAACTGGCGGCAAACATCGTATGACCAGAGGGAAATGCGAAACCCGTCTCTTTTTGCCAGTGTTTACGTAAAAAGGTCGGGATATCCTGCTGTCCTGATAATTGCTCTTTGACTAAGTGTCCGCGCTCTTTACGCTTTAAAGTGTAGAACTCATCAACAGGGACATGGTGCGTTTTTTCCAGCCAAACCACAAAAGGTCGTGGCTCCTGCACCCTTTCTTTTACCCATGACTTGACCCCCTGGCCGATCAAAATTGCCGCGGCAAGGATGGCGAACAGCATCATCGCGGCTTTCAGACGAAATCTCAGACACCACAAAAACCACACACACAGGGACACATGAGTAATGATTCCCCAGGGTTGCGTCACCGTTTCCGTTATCCAGTATAAGGATTTTAACCACCAGACATTGTTCCCTGGCTGCCAACTCCAGCCAGACACCCACATGGACACTGGCATAATCAACAACAGAACAGCACCTACGGCGGTTCGCTTTGCGATAGAAAGCATTGCATCTCCTTTCGTCGATAAGTCTCACAATCATAACTGAAAAAATTGCGCGCCGGGAAAATTGACAATTTTGTGCCATTGCAAATACGAATGCGCTGTCGCCATTAGGCGAACGCCGTCGCCTTATGGCAAAATAGTGCCATACAGAAGCCAATAGGCGACGGCACGGCGAGTGCCAGCGTAATCTGGAGAAATACATGCAGCTTAAACGTGTGGCAGAAGCCAAACTGCCAACCCCCTGGGGTGATTTCCTGATGGTGGGATTTGAAGAACTGGCAACCGGGCACGATCATGTCGCGCTGGTATTTGGCGATATTTCGGGTCAAACACCGGTCCTGGCACGCGTCCATTCCGAATGTCTGACTGGCGATGCGCTTTTCAGCCTGCGTTGCGATTGCGGTTTCCAACTGGAAGCCGCGCTCACGCACATTGCTGAAGAGGGACGCGGTATCCTGCTTTACCATCGTCAGGAAGGTCGCAACATCGGCCTGCTGAATAAGATCCGCGCCTATGCGTTGCAAGATCAAGGCTACGATACCGTTGAAGCCAACCACCAGTTAGGTTTTGCTGCCGATGAGCGCGACTTCACCCTGTGCGCAGATATGTTTAAGCTGCTGGGCGTAGATGCAGTACGACTGCTGACCAATAATCCGAAGAAAGTTGAGATTCTGACCGAAGCTGGGATCAATATTGTCGAACGCGTGCCGCTGATCGTGGGCCGGAACCCGAAAAATGCGCATTATCTGGATACCAAAGCCGCCAAAATGGGCCATTTATTGAGCGAATAATCGCCCGGTAATTGCACATGCACCTGCCCCATGAAAAGCCTGCTTACGCAGGCTTTTTCACTTTTTACTTCAGCATATTACGAATCACATAGTGCAAAATACCGTCGTTCTGGTAGTAGGTTAACTCCGTCGCAGTATCGATACGACAGCGGCACATAATCACCTCTTTGCTGCCATCTGCGCGCATCATATTCACCGCAATTGTGGCGCCCGGTTGAATTGTTTGTAAATCCGTAATATCAATCACTTCCTCACCGGTGAGTCCCAACGTTTTACGCGTCACCCCTTGCGGGAACTCCAGCGGCAGGATCCCCATACCAATCAGGTTGGAACGGTGAATTCGCTCAAACGATTCTGCGATGACCACGCGAATACCCAGCAAACGTGGGCCTTTCGCTGCCCAGTCGCGACTGGAGCCTGATCCGTATTCCTTACCGGCAATCACCGCCAGCGGCACGCTCTCCTGCTGATAACGCATGGCCGCATCGTAAATGGCCACCACTTCCGTCCCCGGTAAATGGCGAGTCATCCCGCCTTCAATTCCCGGCACCATTTCATTGCGGATACGAATGTTGGCAAAAGTACCGCGCATCATCACTTCATGATTTCCACGTCGTGAACCATAGGAGTTAAAATCCCGGCGCTCAACGCCGTGGCTCTGCAAATAGCGTCCTGCCGGGCTGTCCGCCTTAATACTGCCAGCGGGGGAAATATGATCTGTGGTCACCGAGTCACCCAGCATCGCCAATATACGCGCCCCATGAATATCGTTTACCGGAGCCGGCGTAGCCTGCATGCCCTCAAAGAACGGTGACAGGCGAATATAGGTCGAGTCAGACTGCCAGCCGTAGGTGTCGACACGATCAACATTGATCGATTTCCATTCCGGCGTGCCTTCAAACACTTCCGCATACTCTTTGTGGAACATCTCCGTGGATACCTGCTCGACGGCGCGGGCAATTTCCCGTGCAGAAGGCCAGATATCTTTCAGATATACGGGGTCACCTTTTTTATCGTGTCCGAGCGGATCTTTGGTCAGGTTAATGTTCATATTGCCCGCCAGCGCGTAAGCGACCACCAGCGGCGGAGAGGCCAGCCAGTTCGTTTTCACTAACGGATGAATGCGTCCTTCAAAGTTACGGTTACCGGAAAGTACCGCCCCCACCGTCAGGTCACCTTTTTTAATCGCCGTTTCAATAGGATCGGGTAACGGCCCAGAGTTACCAATACAGGTGGTACAACCATAGCCAACCAGATTGAACCCCAGTTCATCAAGGTACGGGGTCAGCCGGGCCTGCGCCAGATAGTCAGACACCACTTTTGATCCCGGTGCTAGCGAGGCTTTGACCCATGGTTGACGTTTCAGACCAAGAGTGACCGCTTTTTTCGCCAGTAAGCCCGCCGCCATCAGCACGCTCGGGTTTGAGGTGTTGGTACAGGAGGTAATAGCCGCAATCACCACCGCACCGTCTGGCAGCTGGTATTGATGACCGTTCAGAACATAGTCGACCGGCTGACTGTCTTTATGCGAACTGTTCAGCTCAAGCTCATTGCTTGCCGCAAATGCTTTCGGGACATCCCCCAGCGCGACGCGATCCTGCGGACGCTTCGGTCCGGCCAGGCTGGCTTCCACATCGGCCATGTCCAGTTCCAGTGAACTGGTAAAGATCGGCGCATCGCCCGTATTACGCCACATTCCCTGCGCTTTGGCGTAGGACTCAACCAGCTCAACTTGCTCTTCGCTGCGACCGCTCAGGCGCATGTATTCGAGCGTGACGCCATCAATGGGGAAGAAACCGCAGGTCGCACCATACTCCGGTGCCATA
Organism: Citrobacter sp. wls718; assembly: GCF_005280945.1. Classification (NCBI taxonomy): domain Bacteria; kingdom Pseudomonadati; phylum Pseudomonadota; class Gammaproteobacteria; order Enterobacterales; family Enterobacteriaceae; genus Citrobacter; species Citrobacter sp. wls718. Next base: position 96,296 of record NZ_SZWV01000076.1, on the reverse strand, counting down.
TTGGCAATGGTGGCACGGTCTGCCAGCGGCAGCGTGTCGAGGCCATCACCATAGAATTCAACAAATTTACCGACCACACCGTGCTTACGCAGCATCTGGGTCACGGTCAGGACCAGATCGGTGGCGGTGATCCCCTCACGTAGTTTTCCATCCAGCTTGAAGCCAACGACATCCGGGATCAGCATTGAGACCGGTTGCCCCAGCATCGCGGCTTCTGCTTCAATTCCGCCCACGCCCCACCCCAGTACACCAAGGCCGTTAATCATCGTAGTGTGGGAGTCGGTACCAACCAGCGTGTCCGGGTAAGCCACCCACTCGCCATCCTGCAATTCACTCCACACCGCTTTTCCCAGGTATTCGAGGTTAACCTGGTGGCAGATCCCCGTCCCCGGCGGTACAACGCTGAAGCGGCTGAATGCCTGCTGCCCCCATTTCAGAAACACATAGCGCTCGTGGTTACGCTCCATTTCCAGGCGAACGTTCTCTTCGAACGCATCATCATCACCGAAGTGGTCTACCGTCACCGAGTGGTCAATCACCAGATCAACAGGTGAAAGCGGGTTCACTTTAGCCGTATCACCGCCGAGGCGTTTAACCGCTTCGCGCATGGCCGCCAGATCGACCACCGCCGGAACGCCGGTAAAATCCTGCATCAGTACACGGGCGGGTCGATAGGCAATCTCGCGATCGGCATGGGCATTGTCCAGCCATCGAGCCAGAGAATGAATATCTTCTTCAGTAACTGAATCACCGTCCTGCCAGCGCAGCAGGTTTTCCAGCAAGACTTTTAGCGATTTGGGTAGACGGGTGATATCACCCAATGATTTGGCAGCCAGCGGCAAACTGTAGTAGCGGTAGGTTTTATCTTTAACCTGCAATGTGTCCTTACTGGCTTCGCGTAGGGTCGACGACATAGCTCCTCCTTAAATGACAGGGTGGCATCCCCTGACTTTTCTCAGGGTTAGTATTAAAGATAACACAAACAAAATGTAACGCTTTGATAACAACTCAAATTGATAAAAGCGGAGAAGCATAAATGGCGATACAAGGGGATTACGGCGTGAAGGTGGAATTACGTCATTCACTCTTCAATACGGTGAACTAATTCTAATGAAGATATAGCCAAAATAATTAGAGCGGCATGAAGGCGGCAAGTGAGTGAATCGCCAGGAGCATAGATAACTATGTGACTGGGGTGAACGAACGGAAATAACGCACATGCTGCTTTAAGTATGACGGCTATAAAACGCGGGTTAATTATTGTTTCTGTTCTTCATCTTCATCAAATAGATCAATAAAAGCCTGCTGTGCCGGGGAAAGTTGCCACGCGTCAGGAATATTCTTTCTACATTCAGTAGTCGCATCCTGCGCTGGCTCATTGTCTTGCTGAGAAGGTGTAGACGTGGGTTGCTGCTGTTGCACGGACATGACTAACTCCACACATTCCAAACCACGAGCGCAACAACAATCCAGAACAGGACTGAACCGAGAAAGACCGTGAACCATGCTTTACGTTTCAGCGCGGGATCCCGGCGTGCTGGCTGGTTTCCAGAAGGCATCGCTAACCTCATACTATCGAAATCGCTTATCATATTGGCACCAAACGATTGGTACAATTAATCATCAGATAAGAGAAATCCTAAAGAAAAAGGCGTGAAAAAGCCAGTTAATTTTCGAATCCTGAGCCGTGAATAAATCAATTGTTTGATCCGATTTAAATATTTGACAGGGTTTTGAGCAGATTTTCTAATTTAAAACTACTTTGGCGAACATTCCCCTTAAATAATATGCGGTTAATATAACTAATTCAGACTTGCCCGTCGGTAGCGTTTTTCATACTGAGATACCGACGAGCGCTGGCCCGTTATTATTTTTCCGGCAATTTAATATCTTTAAACATTGCTTCAATGTCATCGTTAGAACGTAACGCGACCGCCGTATCCACTACATCGCGCGTCAGATGCGGCGCAAAACGCTGAATAAAATCATACATGTAACTGCGCAGGAACGTACTACGACGAAAACCGATTTTGGTGGTGCTATGGCTAAAGACATCATGCGCATCAACCCGTACCAAATCCGGATCGGAAATCGGATCGACCGCCATGCTGGCAATCACGCCCACGCCCAGTCCGAGTCGCACATAGGTTTTAATAACATCCGCGTCGGTCGCGGTAAAGACAATACGCGGCTCCAGCCCCGCGCGGTTAAACGCGGTGTCGAGTTCTGAACGTCCGGTAAAGCCAAAGGTGTAGGTCACCAGCGGGTATTGCGCCAGTTCTTCAATCGACACGGAGGATTTACCCGCCAGCGGATGGTCCGGCGTGACAACAATCGAACGATTCCAGTGGTAGCACGGCAGCATCACCAGATCGTCGTACAGGTGCAGCGCTTCGGTTGCAATGGCAAAATCTGCGTTGCCTTTCGACACGGCTTCCGCAATTTGGGTCGGCGAGCCCTGATGCATATGCAAAGAGACGCGAGGATAACGCTCAATAAAGCCTTTAATCACGTTAGGCAGCGCATAGCGCGCCTGCGTGTGGGTGGTCGCAATATACAGCGAGCCTTTGTCCGGCCAGGTATGTTCACCGGCAACCGACTTAATGGCATCTACCTTAGACAGAACTTCGCGCGCAATACGAATGACTTCCTGCCCTGCCGGGGTAACCTGCGTAAGGTGTTTACCGCTACGGGCAAAAATCTGGATACCCAGTTCGTCTTCCAGCATACGAACTTGCTTACTGATACCCGGTTGAGAGGTATAGAGCCCTTCGGCCGTTGAGGAGACATTAAGGTTGTGGTTAACCACCTCAACAATATAGCGAAGTTGCTGTAATTTCATGTTAGACCATCCAGATTAGCGGCATCAGACCATCGTTTATGAGCAGGCTGAATCGCGCTGCTAATACGATTTAATAATAAAAAGTTTGTTAACTATAACCACTATATCATTTTAATCAGAGCTGTATAGATACCGTCACCTATAAAAAAGGGCCGCTTACGCGACCCTTTAAGGCGATGTCAAACTGTCGGGCTGTTACTTCTTGCCTTCTACCCATTTACCGTCAACAAAGAATGCAGACCAGCCGGTCGCCTTACCGTCTTTCTCGGCAGACACATACTGCTGCTTGGTTTTACGGCTAAAACGCACCATCGCTTTGTTGCCATCCGGATCGGTCTGCGGCGCATCGGCAAGGTAGCGCAGTTTTTCCGGCAGACGATCGCGGAAGCGGTACAGCTCTTCCACTAACGGCGCACGCGTCTCACGCGATTTCGGGAAGGTATTCGCCGCCAGGAAGATACCTGCTGCGCCATCACGTAACACGAAATACGCGTCCGATTTTTCACACGGCAATTCCGGCAGCGGAACCGGATCTTCCTTCGGCGGCGCAACTTCGCCATTGCGCAGGATCTTACGGGTATTTTTACACTCGTCGTTAGTACACGCCATGTATTTACCGAAACGCCCCATTTTCAGGTGCATTTCAGAACCACATTTCTCGCACTCGACGATCGGACCGTCGTAGCCTTTGATGCGGAACTCGCCTTCTTCGATTTCGTAACCGTCGCAGGTTGGGTTGTTACCACACACATGCAGCTTACGTTTTGGATCGATGAGGTAGCTGTCCATCGCCGTGCCGCACTTCTGGCAACGACGCTTCGCGCGTAACGCGTTAGTTTCCGCGTCATCGCCTTCCAGCACGTTCAGCACTTCGTTTTCCGGCACCAGGTTAATGGTGGTTTTGCAGCGCTCTTTTGGTGGCAGCGCGTAACCGGAACAACCGAGGAATACGCCGGTACTGGCGGTACGGATACCCATCTGACGACTACAGGTTGGACAGTCGATGCTGGTCAGAACCATCTGGTTCGGACGCATACCGCCCTCTTCAGGGTCTTTCTCGGCTTTATCGAGTTGCTGAGTAAAATCACTGAAGAAGTTGTCGAGCACGCCCTTCCATTCGGCTTCGTGTTTCGCCACCTGGTCGAGACTGTTTTCCATCTGCGCGGTGAAATCGTAGTTCATCAATTCGCGGAAGTTTTCTTCCAGGCGGTCGGTGACGATTTCACCCATTTTTTCTGCGTAGAAACGACGGTTCTCAACACGGACATAGCCGCGATCCTGAATCGTAGAGATGATCGACGCATAGGTAGATGGACGACCGATACCGCGCTTTTCAAGCTCTTTAACCAGTGACGCTTCGCTGAAGCGCGCAGGCGGTTTGGTAAAGTGCTGCGCGGGGGTCAGTTCAACCAATGTCAGCACATCGCCTTTATCCACCGCCGGTAAGATACGATCTTCATCGCCTTTACGCAGGGCTGGCATGACCTTAGTCCAGCCATCAAACCGCAGAATACGACCGCGCGCCTTCAGGCGGTAATCACCTGCGCCAACGGTCAGCGTGGTGGAGTCATATTTAGCTGGCGTCATCTGACAGGCGACAAACTGGCGCCAGATCAGCTGATACAGTTTTTGCGCATCAGCTTCCATATCTTTCAGCGATTCAGCCAGTACGGCGACGTCTGAAGGACGGATGGCTTCGTGCGCTTCCTGCGAGTTTTCTTTACTGGCGTACTGGTTCGCGCTCTCCGGCAAATACTTTTTACCAAAGTTTTCGCCGATGTAATCGCGGACCATAGAAACCGCATCCTGGCTCAGGTTGGTTGAGTCAGTACGCATATAGGTGATGTAGCCCGCTTCATACAAGCGCTGCGCCATCATCATGGTTTTCTTCACGCCAAAGCCCAAACGGGTGCTGGCAGCCTGTTGCAACGTAGAGGTGATGAACGGCGCGCCAGGTTTACTGCTGGTCGGCTTATCCTCACGCTCCAGCACGCTGTAACGTGCTTTTTCCAGCAGGCTTACCGCAGCAAGTGTCTGTTCGCGGTTAACCGGACGGAACGGCTTATCGTTGTGGTGCGTGACTTCCAGTGGCAGCGCGTCACCGGAAGGCGTCGTGGTGCTGGCATCTATTTCCCAGAATTCTTCCGGAACGAATGCCTTGATCTCACGTTCACGCTCTACAACCAGGCGCACGGCGACCGACTGTACGCGACCGGCAGACAGGCCACGAGCAATCTTTTTCCACAGCAGCGGCGACACCATATAGCCCACAACGCGGTCCATAAAGCGGCGTGCCTGTTGCGCATTGACACGGTCGATGTTCAGTTCGCCCGGCTTTTCAAACGCCTGCTGAATGGCATTTTTGGTAATTTCATTAAACACCACGCGACTGTAGCGGGTGTCGTCGCCCCCGATCACTTCCCGCAGGTGCCATGCAATGGCTTCCCCTTCGCGGTCAAGGTCGGTTGCGAGATAGATGTGGTCGGCCTTTTCAGCCAATTGTTTCAGTTCAGAGACGACCTTCTCTTTACCGGGCAGCACTTCATAGCGCGCATCCCAGTTGTGCCACGGGTCAACCCCCATACGGTTGACGAGAGCGCCACGTTCATCCTTTTTGGGCTTTTTAGCCGTTTTGGTGGCGGTTGAGTCGGCGCTCTTTTTAGTTGCTGAGCCACTGGTCGGCAAATCACGGATATGACCGACGCTGGATTTCACCACGTAGTCATTACCCAGATATTTGTTGATCGTTTTGGCTTTTGCCGGGGACTCAACGATGACAAGAGCTTTACCCATATTCACCTTTACCTAATTTGATTCTTCCAGGAATGCGTCGCGCGTTGATTCACCTTCCACTGGCGACGAGACATCGATATGGTCTCTGCGTCGGCGGATATCAACCCTGGTACCGGTCACGGGTTCGTAATGTAACTCCCATCTAACTGAGTTAACAGGATTTTTTTCACGAATTCGCTAAAGCACGACGGAATATTGGTCGAATGTCAAGCAAATCTGTTGCCAGATTGACGAAAGCGTCACACTGTACCTGATAAAATGCGTTACGCAACTTTATTAGCATGCAAAAACAAATCTCGCCAGTAGGCACACTATCGTAAGACCCGCTCTTTTATCAGGGAATATTTGCCCATAAGGCGGGCTCGGCGTAGACTAATGTCCTTGTTTAAGGAGTAAATAATGCATAAAGACACTCAACCCATCGATCGCGAAACTCTGCTGATTGAAGCCAACAAAATCATTCGTGAGCATGAGGACACGCTGGCGGGGATTGTCGCCACCGGCGTCACACAGCGTAATGGCGTGCTGGTTTTCAGCGGAGATTACTTTTTAGATGAACAAGGGCTTCCTACGCCAAAAAGCACCGCAGTGTTTAATATGTTTAAACACCTGGCGCATGTCCTTTCTGAAAAGTATCACCTGATCGATTAATACAAGAAATGATTTGCCGGATGGCGGCTCCGCCTTATCCGGCCTACGATGCGACGATCCTGTAGGCCGGATATGATGCTTTAGCATCGCCATCCGGCAATGACAATTTTACATCAACGGTTTTTGACCACGCTGCCACCAGCGCAGCAGCAAGCGATCCGCACTTTCCGCTGCACTACCGGTGAAACGGTCCATCAGTTTTTTGCGCTGCAGATAGCGTACGTTAAGCACTTCGCGACCCTCCATCAAACTCAGGATCACCTCATCGCTGGTATTGATCTCATCCACCAGCCCATTTTCCAGCGCCTGTTGACCGAACCAGTGTTCCCCAGTGGCAACCTGTTCAATGTCCAGAGTCGGACGCATACGGTGCACAAAATCTTTAAACAGGTGATGCGTTTCGTTCAGGTCTTCGCGGAATTTCTGACGACCCTCTTCCGTGTTCTCACCAAGCAGCGTCAGCGTCCGTTTGTATTGCCCGGCAGTGTGCAACTCAATATCAATGTCTTTGCCTTTCAGGAAACGGTTAAAGTTAGGGATCTGCGCCACCACGCCAATTGAGCCCACAATAGCAAACGGTGCCGAAACAATTTTATCTGCCACGCAGGCCATCATGTATCCGCCGCTGGCGGCAACTTTATCGACCGTCACCGTTAATGGGATCTGCTTATCGCGCAGACGCTGCAATTGTGATGCCGCCAGCCCATAGCCATGCACCACACCGCCGGGGCTTTCCAGGCGAATAACCACCTGATCTTGTGGTTTTACTACCGCCAGTACCGCCGTCACCTCTTCACGCAGCGCGCTGACTTCATGGGCATCCATACTGCCTTTAAAATCAAGCACCCAGACACGCGGTTTACCCGACGATGTATTCTCTCCCAATTTTGCTTTGGCTTTGGCCGCCTTCGCGCCCAGCTTGTGCTTTTTTTTCTGCGCTTTATGCCAGAGCTTTTGTTGGTGGCTGTCCAGTAAAGACATCGCCAGGTCTTCTTTCATCTCTTTATATTGTTCACTGAGATTAATGACCCGGAGTTCACCGCGCTGACGCTTGCGTTGTGTCGCATTAACGATCAGCATAACAATCACCGCAATCGCCACTACCACTGTGACGATTTTTGCCAAAAACAGCCCATATTCAGACAACAATTCCACGAATCCCACCTTGGTTAAACAACGCAACTTTCGCTCAGTGTACAACAGGTGTGTTAACCCGTCTTGCTTCATCCATCTGCATGGTAATCGGTAAAAAGCATGACAAAGTGTTCATTTTACGGTGTTATTACCTTTGGCTGATTGAAAAATAGCAGGGTTTAAGGCATAAAACCGACAAGTTCTAGAAAACGGGATGGCCAGAGCGTCGCCGAGGAGTAACCGTGCATTACCAACCCAAACAAGATCTGTTACAGGATCGCATTATTCTGGTCACCGGAGCCAGCGATGGCATCGGTCGAGAAGCTGCGCTGACCTATGCCCGCTACGGTGCAACCGTGATTCTGCTCGGGCGCAATGAAGAAAAACTTCGTCAGGTCGCCCAGGCCGTTTCCGCAGAAAACGGCGTGCCCGCGCAGTGGTTTACGCTGGATCTGCTGACCTGTACTTCCGCTGAGTGTCATGAACTGGCGCAGCGAATCAACGCCCATTACCCGCGTCTGGATGGCGTGTTGCATAATGCTGGGTTACTGGGTGAAATCGGTCCGATGATCGAACAAACTCCGCAGGTCTGGCAGGAGGTCATGCAGGTAAACGTCAATGCCACCTTTATGCTGACCCAGGCGCTGCTCCCTTTGTTGCTTAAGTCTGATTCTGGATCGTTGGTCTTTACCTCATCCAGCGTTGGTCGTCAGGGACGCGCCAACTGGGGGGCCTATGCAACCTCGAAGTTTGCCACCGAAGGCATGATGCAGGTGCTGGCAGACGAGTATCAAAACCATCATTTACGCGTAAACTGTATTAATCCTGGCGGCACGCGTACCGGCATGCGTGCCAGCGCATTCCCGACAGAAGATCCACAAAAATTAAAAACACCCGCCGACATTATGCCGCTGTACCTGTGGCTGATGGGCGACGACAGCCGGCGTAAAACCGGTATGACCTTCGACGCCCAACCGGGCCGTAAACCAGGAATTGCCCAATGAGTGAAGAACGCTATCAGCAGCGCCAGCAGCGCGTAAAAGACCGTGTTGACGCACGCGTTGCCGCCGCAAAGGACGAGCGCGGTATCATCATCGTCTTTACCGGCAACGGTAAAGGGAAAACCACCGCCGCATTTGGTACCGCCACGCGCGCGGTCGGTCACGGTAAAAAAGTCGGCGTGGTGCAGTTCATTAAAGGCACGTGGCCCAACGGCGAACGAAACTTACTGGAACCCCACGGCGTGGAGTTTCAGGTCATGGCGACAGGATTTACCTGGGAGACGCAAAACCGAGATTCTGACACCGCTGCCTGTCTGGCCGTGTGGGAGCACGGTAAACGGATGCTGGCCGATCCTGAGCTGGATATGGTGGTGCTGGATGAGTTGACGTACATGGTGGCGTATGACTATCTACCGCTGGAAGAGGTGCTCGACGCCTTAAGCGCGCGCCCTTCTCACCAGACGGTGATTATCACTGGTCGAGGATGCCATCGCGATATTCTGGAATTAGCTGATACGGTCAGCGAGTTGCGCCCGGTCAAGCACGCCTTTGAGGCGGGGGTGAAAGCCCAAATAGGGATCGATTATTGAGTGTAGGCCGGATAAGGCGTTTGCGCCGCATCCGGCTCCACGCTAACGCCTGATGGCGCTTTGCTTATCAGGCCTACTCATGATTAACCGTTGTTGTTACGACCGCCCGGACGACGGCTACCGCCGACCTGGGTGTGACGTTTAACTGCACGGCGGATCTGGTTCGCCTTCATGCGACGACGGTCTTTCTCAACAGCAACCTTCGAGCTGGTTTCCGGCTGCAGTTCCACCAGTTGACGCAGATAGTTTGTCTGGGCGAGATCAAGCTCCGTCCAACCACCACGCGGCAGACCTTTCGGCAGCGGAATATCACCGTAACGTACGCGGATCAAACGGCTCACCTGCACGCCAACGGCTTCCCACAGGCGACGCACTTCGCGGTTACGCCCTTCGGTCAAGGTGACGTTATACCACTGGTTAATCCCTTCACCACCGCTGAACTTGATGGTTTTAAATGCGGCCGGACCATCTTCGAGTTGCACGCCACGGCTCAGGTCACGCAGTTTCGTTTCATCCACCTGGCCAAACACACGCACCGCGTATTCACGCTCAACTTCACGGCTCGGGTGCATCAGACGGTTCGCCAGTTCACCATCGGTGGTGAACAGCAGTAAACCACAGGTATTCACGTCCAGACGACCCACCGCAATCCAGCGCGCATCGCGCAGTTTTGGTAGACGGTCAAAGACGGTCGGACGACCTTCCGGGTCGTTACGGGTACACAATTCACCTTCCGGCTTGTAATACGCCAGAACGCGGCAGATTTGTTCCGCGGATTCTTTAACCGAAATCAGATGACCGTCGATACGGATTTTCAGACCCGGTGTTACGTCAACGCGATCGCCAAGCGTGGCAATTTTGCCGTCAACGCTCACGCGACCTGCTGCAATAATGGTTTCAATTTCACGGCGAGAACCGTGGCCAGCGCGCGCCAGCACTTTTTGTAACTTTTCGCTCATAGAGCTTCCTTTAGGTGTCGCCTTCACAGGCGTCGAACAGGAGAATCAACGGCGCCAGTTAGCGCCATTTTAAGGCCGCGTAGTATACCGAGTTGCGCCCTTATAAGAAAGGTTTAACGTCGCCGACGCCTTCACGCAACACCACCGGCGAGTCATCGGTTAAATCGATAACCGTGGTGGGCTGTTGACCGAGATACCCGCCGTGGATAATCAAATCCACCTGCTTCTCCAGACGATCTTTAATCTCTTCCGGATCGGACTCGGTAAATTCGCTACCCGGCAGCATGAGCGATGTTGAGAGCATGGGCTCGCCCAACGCTTCCAGCAACGCCAGCGCAATCGGATTGGACGGTACGCGCAGACCGATGGTTTTACGTTTTTCCTGCAGCAATCGGCGCGGCACTTCTTTCGTCCCTTTCAGGATGAAAGTGTAGTTGCCCGGCGTATTGTTTTTAATTAAACGAAAAGCAACGTTGTCCACGAATGAATACGTCGACAGTTCGGACAGGTCACGGCACATCAACGTGAAGTTGTGTCCATCGGGCAGATGACGGATACGGCAAATACGCTCCATCGCCCCTTTGTCTTCGATTTTGCAGCCCAACGCATAGCCGGAATCAGTGGGATAAACGATTACCCCACCTTTACGCACAATTTCAACGGCCTGATTGATCAGGCGTTGCTGTGGGTTATCAGGATGGATATAAAAAAACTGACTCATACTTTCCTCTCAGTGGTCTCGGGCTGTTCCCAAAGCTGCCAGACGCCTTCAACGCCTGCGGGCAACCAGAGCTTACGACCCAATTCAATCCACGGGCACGGCTGATGAAAATCAGATCCTTGTGATGCCCACAGCTGATGCTGACGCGCCAGCGTCGCCAGATGGGTACGCTCATTGGGAGACTGTTGACACTGTGCCACTTCCATCGCGTCACCGTGATGTTCGGCAAACCAGGCAACCAGTCTTTTCAGCCACTTAGCGCTAAGATCGTACCGACCAGGATGAGCCAGCACCGCCTTACCGCCAGAATGATGAATGACATCAATAGCTTGTTCTATTGTACACCACTGTGGCGGAACGTAACCGGTTTTCCCGCGGGCAAGGTATTTTTTAAACACGTCAGCCATGGTCGTGGCTTTGCCACTCTCAACCAGGAAACGCGCAAAATGGCCTCTCGTGACGGCCCCGCCGTCAGCCAGACGTAACGCGCCTTCCCACGCGCCCGGGATATGTGCTTTGTCCAGTCGCTCAGCAATTAGCTGCGCACGCAGCTGACGACGCGCGGTTTGTTCTGCCAGAAACGCACGCATCATGGGGTGGTCGATATCGATATTCAGGCCGACGATATGGATCTCGTGGTTTTCCCAGACCGTGGAAATTTCAACGCCCGCTATCAACTTCAAGGCTAAACCTGAACGTGAAATTTCTTCTCTTGCCGCCGGAATCGCTGCCGTGGTGTCATGATCGGTAATCGCCAATGTCCCGACTCGCATCTCTACCGCACGGTGTACCAATGCTTCAGGTGTCAATCGTCCATCGGACGCCGTTGTATGACTGTGCAGGTCGTAAATCACTGCGTAATTCGTGTCGCTCAAGGCGGCTCCCGTTTCAATAAATGTCGTATCACGCTCATCATAGCGTTTTAGACAAATTTACTGAAATCAGGTGTTGACTTTATTCCATTGAACTAGTTAACTAGTACGCAAGTTCACATGAAGAAAGAAGGTATCTGAGATGAAAGCAACATATGTCCTGCACGGTGGGTGGCGCACTTCCTGATTTCGGGCAGTGTCTTACGTCTGCAATATGCAACCAGATACCCGGCCCGCCAACTAAGCGGGCTTTTTTTTGAACAAAATTAATGAGAATAACGATGCAAACACAAAAACCGACACTCGAACTGCTGGCCTGTGACGCCGCCTACCGTAACAACCCGACCGAGCTGTTTCATCAGGTCTGCGGCGCGCGCCCGGCGACATTGTTACTGGAATCCGCCGATATCGACAGCAAGGACGACCTGAAGAGTCTGCTGTTGGTCGACAGCGCGCTGCGTATTACCGCCTTAGGTGACACCGTTACCATTCAGGCGTTGTCGGCGAATGGTGCCTCCCTGCTCCCGTTGCTGGATGCAGCCTTGCCTACTGGTGTTGAAAACCAACAACAGCCGAATGCCCGCCAGTTGCGTTTTCCGGCCGTCAGCCCACTGCTGGATGAAGATGCCCGCTTATGTTCCCTGTCGGTCTTTGACACGTTCCGTTTAATGCAGGAACTGGTTAATGTGCCGGAGCAGGAGCGTGAAGCCATGTTCTTCGGCGGTCTGTTTTCCTACGATCTGGTCGCTGGATTCGAAGATTTACCCCAGCTTGAAGCCGGCAACCGCTGCCCTGATTACTGCTTCTACCTGGCCGAAACCCTGATGGTCATTGACCACCAGAAAAAAAGCACCCGTATTCAGGCCAGCGTGTTCACGCCCTGCGAGGAAGAAAAACAGCGTCTGGCCCACCGACTGGCGCAGTTGAGCCAGCAGTTAACCGAACCCGCGCCGCCGCTGCCCGTTATTGAAGTACCAGAAATGCGCTGCGAGTGTAATCAGAGCGATGAAGAGTTCGGTACCGTCGTGCGCGGTTTGCAAAAAGCTATTCGTGCCGGTGAGATTTTCCAGGTGGTGCCTTCCCGCCGTTTTTCACTGCCCTGCCCGTCACCACTTGCTGCCTATTATGTTCTGAAAAAGAGCAACCCCAGCCCGTACATGTTCTTTATGCAGGATAACGATTTCACGTTGTTCGGCGCCTCGCCGGAAAGTTCGCTGAAATACGACGCCACCAGCCGCCAGATTGAGATCTACCCTATTGCCGGGACTCGCCCACGCGGCCGTCGTGCTGAC